>JACPHL010000008.1:22116-33202 GCA_016188625.1 Candidatus Rokuibacteriota bacterium
CCCCGACATGTCCCGACGCCAGCGACCCGAAGAGGATCGCCTTGGTCACGCCGAGGCGCGGCAGCTCGGCGAGGATCCGCCGGAGCTCCGCCTCGAGCCGGGCTCGCCGTCGCTCCCCCCCCGCCCATCTCACCATGGTTTCAGCCATGGAGCCACTCTAATACCGGAGGACGGAAACGTCAAAGAAGGCCCCGGGACTGGTCCCGCTGGCGGCCGCCAGAGAGATCCAGGGCCCCTCAGCCGCGCCAGCGGCCCAGCCGGCGGTTCAGCACCTCGAGCCCCACCACGATCCCGATCGAGAGCGCCGAGACGAGCGCCGTCGCCGCGAAGAGCTCGGCCGCCTGGAAGGCGTTGGCCAGCCCCGAGAGCAGGTGCCCCATCCCCCGGACCCCCGCGAACATCTCCACGAGCAGGACCCCGAGCAGGCAGAAGATGATCCCCAGGCGCATCCCGGCCAGCACCGACGGCAGCACCGCGGGGAGGATGACCTTCCGGTAGACCTGCCAGGTCGTCGCCCCCATGGAGCGGGCGACCAGGATCGGCGTCCGGTCCACGTCCCGGACCCCGCCGATCACCAGCAGCGCGATGGGGAAGAAGCCGTGGAGGGTCGCGTAGACGACCGCCGGGGTCACGCCGATCCCGAAGATGAGGACGATCCAGGGGAGGAGCAGGATCTTCGGGATCGCGTAGCCGGCGACCAGGTACGGGTTGACGACGTCGTAGAGGTGGCGGAGCGAGCCGACGACGATCCCGCACCCGACGCCGAGGCCGACGGCGAGCCCGTAGGCCAGGAGCGTCTTCGCCAGCGTCTCCCAGAAGAGGCGGAGCGCCTCCGGCCCGATTCCCAGGAAGGCCGCCGCCACGGCGCTCGGCGCGGGGACGAAGAGCGGATCGGCAAGCCCGGCCCGGACCGCCCCCTCCCAGGCCGCCAGGAGCAGGGCGAGCGACAGGGCCTGCGCCCCGACGGTCCTCAGGCGCTCCACCGCCGGCTCCGCGCCTCCACGGCCGCCGCCAGGCCGTCGAGCGCCATGACCAGGGCCAGGATGATGACCACCAGGGCCACGTACTCGGGCGTCCGGAGGAGGCCGTAGGCGTAGTTGATGAGGTAGCCGAGCCCGGCCTTCGAGCCCAGGACCTCCCCCACGATCACCCCCACCACGGTCAGCGCCAGCCCGGCGCGGAGGCCCGAGATCAGGGTGGCGCTCATGGCGGGGAGGACCACCTTGACGAAGAGCGTCCGCGGCCGGGCCCCCATGGAGACCGCCACGGTGAGGAGGTGGCGGTCCACCTGCCGGATCCCCGCCAGGACCGCGAGGACCACGGGGAAGAAGCCGAGGAGGAACCCGAAGGCGACCTTCGAGGAGGGGCCGAGCCCGAAGAAGAGCATCAGCGATGGGTACCAGACCACGCTCGGGACCGCGTAGAGGGCGGCGAGGATCGGCTCGTAGACCGCCCCCAGGCGCGCCCGGAGCCCGAGGAGGAAGCCGAGCCCGAGCCCGGTCGAGACAGCCAGGAGGTAGGCGAGGAGGATCTCCCTGACGGTCAGCGCCAGGTGCTCGGGGAACTCGGGCCAGGCCTCGAGGCCGAGGATCCGGCCGAGGGCCGGGAGGACCGCGGAGGGGGGGACGTAGAGGAGCGGGTTCAGCTGGCGCGCACCGACCTCCCAGCCGAGGAGGAGGAGGGCGAGGAGCCCGGCGCGCCAGGCCAGGACCCTCACAGCCCCGACTCCATCGCCCGGAGCGACTCCTCCCGGATCTGACCCCAGAGGGCCGCGCGGAGGGCCGTGGCCTCCGGCGCGGTCGGGTCGCGGGGGTAGGGGAGCGGGACCTCGTAGACCGCCTTGATCCGGCCGGGGCGGGAGGTCATCACCACGATCCGCTGGGAGAGGAGGATCGCCTCCTGGAGGCTGTGGGTGACGAAGACGATGGTCTTCCGCGTCTGGCGGACGACCCCGAGGAGCCACTCCCCCATGAGGAGCCGGGTCTGCTCGTCCAGGGCCCCGAACGGCTCGTCCATCAGGAGGATCTCGGAGTCGAGGGCGAGGGCGCGGGCGATGGCGACCCGCTGCTTCATCCCGCCCGAGAGCTCGCGCGGGTACTTGGCCTCGAACCCCTTGAGCCCGAGCGGCTCGAGGAGGCCGAGGGCGATCCCCCGCCGCCGCCCCGGCGGGCTCCCCTGGAGCTCGAGCCCGAACTCGACGTTCTCGAGCGCGGTGCGCCAGGGGAAGAGACCCGGGTCCTGGAAGACCATGGCGATCTTCCGCGGGTCGGGGCCGTCGGAGGGGACGCCGCCGATGAGGACGGTGCCCCGGTCGGGGCGGAGCATCCCGCCCATGATCGAAAGCAGCGTGGACTTCCCGCAGCCGGAGGGGCCGAGGAGGGTGAGGATCTCGTTCCGCTGGACCTCGAGGTCGATCCCGGTCAGGGCGTGGACCGGGCCGCTGGCGGTGTGGTAGCTCTTGGCGAGATCACGGACCTCGATGTGCGCGCTCAAGGTCTCGTCCGGGAAGGCGAGGCTACGGCGTCCAGCCCTGGCGCATTATAGCACGCAACCTCTTGACAGGGATCTTCACCGGGCTTAGATTCTAGTCGTGCATTACACGCCTCCAGCGTTTCGTCTCCCCGGTCGCGGCGTGTTCTGACTGCGGCCGTGGCAGCCGCTAGGTGGCGGCCTTGGCGTCCTTCAGGCCCTCCGGTCTCGTGCTCCTCCCGCCCCTCGGTGCCCGCATCGCTCGCTCTTCACTCAGCAACGAACATTAACCCGTAGTCCTGTGCGGGGAGGACCCCTGTCGATGAGTCAATCTCGTGTCCGGGTGATCGTGTCCGTGCTGGTCGTGGTGGCCCTGGCGAGCTTTGGGTGCGCCTCGCCCCCCGAGGCGGAGAAGAAGGCCGCCGAGGCGGCGGTGAGCGCGGCCAGGGCGGCCGGCGCCGAACAGTACGCCTCGGGCGAGCTGGCCGCGGCGACGGGCGCCCTGAAGGCGGCGGAAGGCCAGATGCAGGCGAAGAAGTACCAAGACGCCAAGGCGGCCTATCTCAAGGTCAAGGGGCTCGCCGACAAGGCCGCCGGAGCGGTCCCGGCCGCCAAGGCCGCCATTGCCTCCCAGGTGGGGGCGCAGCTCGCCGAGCTCGAGAAGCGGTGGCGGGAGCTGGACGGGAAGGTCAAGGAGGCCGCCAAAAGACTCAAGGCCGAGCAGAAACAGGCGTGGGAGGCTGATGCCAAGGGCGCGGCCGAGGCGCTCCAGGCGGCCAAGTCGGCCGTCTCGGCCGACCCCCTCGCGGCGAAGGCTCGCCTGACGACCATCACGGCGGCCCTCGACAAGTGGGAGGCCGAGCTGAAGGCCCTCCCCGCGCCCGCCAAGGTCGCCAAGAAGGCCAAGAAGTAGGTCGATCCCGATGCGTTTCTTCCTGCCCGTCACCCTCCTGCTCGGGCTCCTCTCCCTGGCCCAGGTCCACCACGGCGTGGCCGTCGCCGGCGGGATCTGGCAGGCGTTTCCGTCGTGGGACGCCCCCGAGACCCACGCCTGGGAAGCGGCCGCGGGCCTGACGGCCCCGCAGACCGACCCGACCCGCGAGGCGTCCGAGCAGGCGCTCGCGGTCGGTCGTCCCCTCGGGCGCCTCCCCCTCTGGGAGGAGCCGGGCCCCCTCGAGAGCCTCGCCCTCTCCTCCCGCCTCACCCGATCCCCTCCCCGCCCGTAGTCCTCGCGCACCTCCCGTTCTGAGCCGTTCGGCGGGCAGCACACGCCGTAGCCAGGGGCTCATGCGAAAGGCCTTGATCGCGGTATGCGGAGGGGATTGCTCATGCAGTTGGGATTTGGGGATCGGATCACCGGGTGCGGCGCCCTTGTCGGGCTTCGCGGCCGCGGGGCGCGCGTGATCGAGGGGGTCCGGACATGACTGACCCGCAAGTGGCCCTGATGATGATAGGGTTGCTGGTCTTCTTCATCATGCTGGGCTTCCCGGTGGCGTTCACCCTGATGGCGATGGGCGTGGGTTTCGGCTACTACGCCTTCGCCACACCCGGCCAGCTGAACCACATCTTCGCCAATCGGATCTTCGACCTGCTGGTCAACCAGACGTATTCGGTGATGGTGAACGACGTGCTGGTGGCAGTGCCGTTGTTCCTGTTCATGGGTTACGGGGTGGAACGCACCAACCTCATCGGCCGGCTGTTCGAGACGCTGCAGATTCTCACGAGGCGGGTGCCCGGCGCCATGGCGGTGGCGGCGCTCGCCACCTGCGCGCTGTTCGCCACCGCCACCGGGATCGTCGGCGCGGTGGTCACGCTGATGGGGCTGCTGGCACTGCCGGCGATGCTGAGGGCGCAGTACGACACCCGGTTGTCATCGGGGGTGATCTGCGCCGACGGCTGCCTCGGCATCCTGATACCGCCGAGCGTGATGCTGATCGTGTATGCGGCCGCGTCGGGAATATCGGCGGTACGACTTTACGCGGGGGCCATGGTGCCCGGCTTCCTGCTGGCGGGACTCTATATCGCCTACGTGATGATTCGGGTCATCCTGCGGCCCAGCCTGGCGCCCAGGCCCCCCGAGGCCGAGCCGATCCCGTTCGGCCAGCTCATGTCCATGGTGGCGACCTCGGTGTTCCCGCTCTCGATCCTGATCCTGGCGGTGCTCGGCGCGATCGTGTTCGGGCTGGCGACTCCGACTGAGGCCGCCGCGATAGGGGGGCTCGGCGGGCTCATGCTGGCGATCGGGTATCGCGCGCTCAAATGGGAGACCCTGACCGAGTCCGTGTTCTTGACCGTGCGGGCGTCCGCCATGGTGTGCTGGCTGTTCGTCGGTTCCGCGACCTTCGCATCCGTGTTCTCCTATCTTGGCGGGCAGGCGGTGATCAAGGAGTGGGTGCTCACGTTGGACATGTCCCCCATCCAGTTCTTGATCCTCGTCCAGTTCATCATCTTCCTGCTCGGTTGGCCGCTGGAGTGGACCGAGATCATCATCATCTTTATCCCCATCTTCCTGCCGCTGTTGCCGCACTTCGGCATCGATCCCTTGCTGTTCGGCATTCTCGTGGCGCTGAACCTGCAGACGTCATTCCTGTCGCCTCCAGTCGCGATGGCCGCATTCTACCTGAAGGGGGTGGCGCCGCCCGGCGTACAGCTCACGGACATCTTCCGAGGCTGTCTACCCTTCATGTGGATCGTCATTTTTTCCATCGTGCTGGTCTACGTGATGCCGCAGCTCGCGCTGTGGCTGCCGGACACGCTCTATGGGGCGAGATGACGTGGCGCCCGACCAACTCCGATCCCGTCACGGCCGCGGAGACCGTGAGGATCGCACCGAGGAGGGGGCAGGCTGCGCCCTCCGCTACCCCCGACGGTCGAGCCGTTCGCGTGACGCCGGCTCCTCGGGCGGCCCGGGGGACACCGGCGAGGGCGCGTGCACGGGGCCATCGGGATGGAGATCCCCGCCCGCGCCCGTCCAGGCCACGGGGCTCTCCGGCAGGGAGGTCGCCACCGCGGCCGGCGCGGGCGCGGGGACGCGACCTCGGCGGAGCAGGGCGCGGAGATCGTCGAGGAACGAGTAGGCGACGGGGGTCGCGAGGAGCGTCAGGAGCAGCGAGAGGGTCTGGCCGCCGATGATGACCACGGCGATCGCGCGGCGCTCCTCGGCGCCTGGGCCGGTGCCGACGGCGATGGGGATCATCCCGGCCACGAAGGTCAGGGTGGTCATGAGGATCGGCCGGAGCCGGTCGCGATTGGCCTGGAGGATCGCGCTCGCCCGGTCCATCCCCGCGGCGCGGAGCTGGTTGGTGTGGTCGATCTGGAGGATGGCGTTCTTCTTGACGACGCCGAAGAGCACCAGGATGCCGAGGGCCGAGTAGAGGTTCAGGGTGTTGCCGCTCAGCGCGAGTGACAGGAGCGCGAACGGCACCGAGAGGGGCAGCGACAGCAGGATCGTCAGCGGGTGGATCAGGCTCTCGAACTGCGCGGCGAGGATCATGTACATGAACACGACCGCGAGCGTGAACGCCCAGACGAACTCCCCGAAGGTGCGCTCGAACTCCTTGGCCCGCCCCGAGACGGTGGTGGTGTACCCCTCGGGCAGGCCCATGCGCGCGACCTCCGCGCGCAGGGCCTCGACCCGGTCGGCCAGCGCGTAGCCCGGCGCGACGTTGGCCCTGAGCCGCGCCTCCCGCTGCCGGTCCAGCCGGTCGATGCGCGAGGCCCCGTGGGCGGGCTCGACCGTCACCAGGTTGTCCAGCCGCACGAGCCCGCCGCCCGTGCGGGGGACATAGAGGTGCGAAATCGCGGCGGGGTCGTCCCGGTCCTCCGGACGCAGGCGGAGCTGCACGTCGTACTCGTCGTTGACCGACGGGTCGTAGAAGCGCGTGACCTCCGCGTCGCCGCCCACCATCAGGCGGAGCGCCGTGGCGATGTGCGCGGTGTCCACGCCGAGGTCGGCGGCGCGCGCCCGGTCGATCTGGACCCTCAGCTCGGGCTTGTCGAGCTTGAGGGTGGTGTCCGCGTCCATGAGGCCCAGCGCCTCCGATCGCTCGCGGAGCCGCTCGGCGTAGCCGGCGAGCGCCGCCAGGTCCGGGCCGCGCACGACGAAGTCGATGTCGATGAAGCCGCCCACGAACCTGAACCCGGACGGGTTCCGCACGGCCACGCGGAGGTCACCCCGGTACTTCCGGAGCCGCTGGCGCACCTCCTGCATGACGTCCTGCTGGGAGTAGTTGCCCCGGAAGGCCTCCCCCGGGTCGCCGCGGACGAGGCCACGGGCGAGACGGGAGAGGGAGAAGGCGCGCCCCTCGTGCGGCGCGAGCTGGACGTACATCCGGGCTTCGTTGACCCCGCCGAGGAAGGAGCCGCCCACGGAGGTCAGGACCGTCCGCACGCCGCGGGCGGCGCGCACCCCGGCCTCCACGCTTCGCACGATCTCATCCATGGCGGCCAGGCCGGTGCCCTGGGGCGCGTTGATCCGCACCTCGAACTCGCCCTCGTCCACCCCGCTAGGCAGGTACTCCTTGCCGACCGTCCGGTAGAGCGGGACCGCCGCCGCGACCACGGCCAGCGAGAGCAGAGCGACCAGCGCCCGGTGCCGCATGGCGAAGGTGAGGGTGGCCGCGTAGGCACGGTCCAGCCGGGCGTAGAAGCCACGACGAGAGCGGGGGGCGGCGTCGTCGTCCCGGGCCCCGACCCTCAGGAGCCGGGCGCTCATCATGGGCGTGAGGGTAAAGGAGACCAGCAGGCTCACCATGACCGCCACGCCCGCGGTGAGCCCGAACTGGAAGAGGAACCGACCGGAGATGCTGGACATGAAGGAGACCGGGACGAAGATGACCACCAGCGAGAGCGTGGTGGCCGTGACGGCCAGGCCGATCTCCGCCGTGGCCGCGCGCGCCGCCTCGGCCGGGCGCATCCGCTTCTCCTCGATGAAGCGGAAGGTGTTCTCCAGGACGACGATGGCGTCGTCGATGACCACCCCCACCATCAAGACCAGGGCGAGCATCGTCACGCTGTTGAGCGTGAAGTCGAGTGCCCGCATCATCCCGAAGGTCGCGATCAGCGAGGCCGGGATGGCCACGGCCGCGATCAGCATCGAGCGCCAGCTCCGCATGAAGGCCAGGACGACCAACGAGGCCAGAATGCTGCCCAGCACCAGGTGGACGTTGATCTCGTGGAGCGCCGCGTAGATGTACCGCGACTGGTCCTGGATCACCTCCATGCGGACGGCCGGCGGCAGCTCGGGCGCCAGGTTCGTCAGCGCCGTCTTCACCCCCTCGATGACCGCCACCGTGTTGGCACCCGACTGGCGCCGCACCTCGAGGACGACCGCGGGCGCGCCGTTCAGCCGCGCCAGCGAGCGCTGTTCCTTGGCGTCGTCCTCGGCCCGACCGATGTCGCGGATGCGGATCGGCGCGCGGTTGACGGTGGTGATGACCAGGTCGTTGAACGCGGCGGCGTCGGTCAGCCGCCCCATGGTCCGCAGGGAGTACTCCCGCGCCCGCCCCGTCACGTTGCCGCCCGGCACGTCCGCGTTCTGACGGATCAGGGCCTCGCGCACCGCCGTGATCGGGATCTGGTAAGCCGCCAGCCGATGCGCGTCCACCCAGACGCTGATCGCCCGCTCGAGCCCGCCGACGATCTGCACCTCCCCGACGCCCGCGGAGCGCTCGAGCCGGGGCTTCACGCCCTTGTCCGCCAGCTCGGTGAGTTCCCGGATGGTGCGGTGGCCCGAGAGGGCGACCGTCATCACCGGGACGGACTCGTTGTCGAACTTGGAGACGACCGGGGGCTCGGTGTCCTGGGGGAGCCTCCGGATGGCGGCGGCGACCCGATCCCGCACGTCCTGCGCGGCGGCGTCGATATCCCGGTCCAGGCCGAACGTGACGATCACGATGGAGCGACCCGCGCCGGAGATCGAGCGCAGCTCTTCGACCCCCTCCACCGTGTTGACCGCCTCCTCGATCCGCTGGGAGATCTGGATCTCCACCTCCTCGGTGGAGGCGCCGGGCAGCTCCGTGCGGATCGTGACCGTGGGGAGGTCGACGGCGGGGAAGCGGTCAACGCCGAGGCGGAACCACGAGGCCGCGCCGACCACGACGAGGGACAGCACGAGCATGGCGGCGAAGACCGGCCGCCGGATGCAGATCTCGGCGAGCTTCTGCACAATAGCCTCTAGCCGGGCTTATTCATGAACGGCTTCCCGCGAGGCGGACGGGTCCTGTCGCGCCGGGCAGCCACACGCGGCTCGCCACCCCCGCCCGGGGTGGGGTCCCCCGTCACTCCGCGGGGGGCGCCCCGCCCGGCGCGCCACCCGGCCGCCGTCCGCTGGCGGCGTTCATGAATAACCCCCGCTAGCCTACCACACTATGGGTCCGCCTCTCGGGGGGTTCATGAATAACCCCCGCTAGCCTACCACACTATGGGTCCGCCTCTCGGGGGGCGCGATGGCGGGGCTCAGGAGAATCCCCCGGCGGGACGGCCCTACCCGCCGAAGAGATCGATCAGCGGCCTGGCCGCCCGCCAGACGTACCCCTGGAGGCGGTGGCAGATCGTGGGTTGGAGGAGCCCGCGGAGCGCCCCGCAGAACAGCAGGGTGGAGCTGAGGTAGAGCAGCGCGGCGGCTGCGCACCACTCCACGATGATCTTGATCGGCCACATGCCGGGGTCAGGGGCTCACCGCGTGCCGGGCTTCGGCGGTTCCTTGGCGCACTCCGGGCAGGCCTCCCGCTCCTCGTCGTAGGCGATCCCGTGGATGGGGCACCGCACGATGTTCATGGCTGGCCGCCCGGTCTCCTCATAGCACGGAGGACGTTGGTGAGCCGTCCGCTCCGGGCTCGAGCCGCTTGTAGAAGAGGAGCTCGCGCGCGCCCTGCGGGAGGTTGTCCACGTATCCGCTCGGGGTGAACCCCAGCGCCCCGTGCATCCGGATGGCCTCGGCATTGGTCTCGGGCGTGGAGGAGAAGAGCCGGGGGCTCGAGATCCGGACCTCCAGGGCCCGGTAGAGGGCCCGGGCCACGCCCCGGCGCCGCCAGTCTCCCCTCACGCTCACGAGGGTGACCAGGGAGCAGCCGAACCAGTCCGTCCGATAGGCGAGCGTCCCGATGACCTCCCCGCCCGCCTCGGCGACCAGGAGTTCCCGGCGCTCGAGGGCGCCTTGCACCAGCAGCCGGCTCCGCGGCGGCCCCGCGAGGCCTGCGGCCAGCTCCACGCAGGCGGCGACGTCGTCCAGCTCCGCCGGGCGAACCTCGATCATCGGCTCGAAGTCTGCTCGATTCACGCAGATGCGGCTCGCGCGCTCTCGACCCTCGGCTCGCGCATGGATGGTCCGCTTCGAGCGCCCACCCTCACAGGGGGTACCCGGCCGGCGCAACCTTATGGGGGAGGCTCGGAGGGGGGTGGAGCCCCCTTCGAGTAAGACCTAGCCCTTCAGCCGGCGGTACTCCCCGGTGGGCCGGCCGAAGCGCCCGTCCGCGGCGAGGACGATGTCGAAGCGCGCCACCAGCGACCCGCCCCCGTCACCGGCCGCCTTCCCGAAGGGAACGATCAGCCGCTGGCGCGCCCGCGGATCCGGGATCCCGTTCAGGAGGAAGTCCCGTTCGTTCTCCGGCGCGCCCGCCACGTACATCTGCGTGATGAGCGGCTCGAAGCCTGGCCCGCTGATGGCGAAGTGGATGTGCGGGGCGCGGCCGGGGTACGGGACGGGCTTGATCGTGCGGAACCGGTATCCGCCGTCGGGGCCGGTGAGGAACTGGCCGTACCCCTGGAAGTTGGGGTCGAGCGGCGCGTCCCGCCGGTCCCACGGGTGCCGGTAGCGGCCGTTGGCGTCGCACTGCCAGATCTCGACCTGCGCGTTCGCGAGGGGCCGGCCGTGATCGTCCAGGATCCGGCCGACGACATCGGCGATCTCGCCCCTGGCGATCCCGGGCCGTCCGGCTACCGTCACCAGATCGTTGTCCTTGTCGAGGGGCAGCTCTGCGGGGTAGAAGGGGCCCCGGCTCTGGCGGGGGGTCCGCTTGAGGTGAGCCGCCAGGGTCCGGGCCGGGGCGCCGACCAGCGCCAGCCCGACCCCGGAGAGGGCCGCGCCCAACACACGCCGGCGCATGGAGTCCACTCGGTGGGTCATACGATCCTCCTTCACGATGCCGGAGGGGCGCCGCCGTGCGCCTCCTCTCACGACCATCATCCCCGCGCTCAGGGCCGGTGTCAACCCGCCGGGGTCCGGGCGCGTCCCTGCTCCGACGCGCCTCCCTGGTCCGCGGCGCGGACGCCCGGGGCGTCCGGTTCGACGATGAGCGTGAGCCCCCGCGCGGCACAGACCGCCACGCGCCCGCCCGGCGGGATCGGGGGCTCCCCGGGGGCCGTCTCGGCGCGCCAGAGCTCGCCGCGGACCTGCACGTAGCCGGCCGGACCCACCCTCTCACGCGCGACGCCGCGGGCGCCGACCAGCGCGGCGGCCCCCGTCCTGGCCTCCGACGGCTCATAGGCGCGACGGACCAGGGGGTACATGGCGAGGTCTTTCGCGAGCCACAGCCCGAAGAGACCCGTGACGACCCAGAGTGGGAGGTCGAGCCAGTAGCGGAGACCACCCAGGACCAGCGCGGCGAGCGCCCACCCC
>JACPHL010000261.1 GCA_016188625.1 Candidatus Rokuibacteriota bacterium
GCGGAGCGCCCGGAGGATCTGCCGCCCCGCGAACGGCGATGGGACCCGGAGGCCCGGGGCGTCGGTGACCGGGTTCTCCCACGGGGTGGTCGTCTCCGCCTTCTCGCCCCAGGCCCTGACCACCGGGGCGCACCCCTCGGCCTGCACCGCGATGAGCGGGGGGCCCCCGTTCACCCAGCCGAGCGCGGCCAGCTCCTGGTAGGCCTTGTGGATCCCGATGAGGCCGGTGCCACCGCCGCAGGGGTAGATCACCAGGTCCGGGGCGCGCCAGCCGAGCTGCTCGGCCAGCTCGAGCCCCATGGTCTTCTTCCCCTCGAGCCGGTACGGCTCCTTGAGCGTGGCCAGGTCGAACCACCCGAGGAGCGGCGCGGTCCGGGCGACGAGCGCCCCGGCCGTGGCGATGCTCCCCTCGACGGTGAAGACGTGGGCGCCGGCTAGCAAGGCCTCGGCGACCGCGGCCTGGGGGGTCTCGCGGGGGACCACCACCGCGACCGGGAGCCCCGCCCGCGCGCCGTAGACCGCGGCCGCGCCGCCCGCGTTCCCGGCCGAGGGGATCATGAGCCCCCGCACCCCGAGCGCCTTGGCCCGGGTGATCGCCATCCCGAGGCCGCGGGCCTTGAAGGTGCCGGTGGGGTTCTGCCCCTCGTCTTTCGCCAGGAGCCGGTGGAGGCCGAGGTGCGCGCCGAGACGCGGCAGCGGAAGGAGCGGGGTCCCGCCCTCCCCCAGCGTCACCGGCTCCTCCTCGGGGTCCAGGGGGAGCAACTCCCCGAAGCGGTACATCCCCGGAGGGCGCTCCCGGAGCGCCTCGCGGGTCACGGCGCGGGCGATCCGGTCCAGATGGTAGCGGACCGCCAGCATCTGCCCGCACTCCTGGCAGACGGTCAGGAGCGCCGCGGGGTCGTAAACCCTGCCACAGACCGAGCACTCCACGTGGCTCACGAAGCTCATCGTGATGTCACCGGGTGCTTGGCCCTCTGGGCGTCCAGGCGCCACAGGGCGCTGACCGGCAGGGCGTGAAGCTTGGGTCCAAAGCCAAGGGGCTCCGAGCCCATGTAGAGCAGCACGCCTCGATGAAATCGCTTGCCGGTGACCTCGGAGAAGAGACGCAGCGGTTTGAAGTCGTCTTCGGTCAGGGTCATAGCGGCCTTGACCTCGATCCCCACCACCCAGCCTCCTTGGGCCTCCAGGACAAGGTCTACGTCGTGCCCGGTCGAGGTGCGGTAGTGGAACATGGTAGGCTTCGTCTTACTCCAGGTCAACTGCTATGTAACCTCCTGTAAAATCGAGATAATTTTAACCAGAGCCCGCTGTGGCGGCGACCTGCGCGTCGTGGCCGTCGTGACAGAGCCCCATGCGGTGCGGCGGCTGCCGGGCTTTCTCGGGCTCGCCGCAGAGCCGCCGCCGCGCCCGGTCGCCGCCGTCGTGGCCGTTCCGTAAGCCGGGCCCCCCGGGGCGGCTCGCCGCGCCGGATCCGGCCGCGGTCTGGGCGCAGGCGCCTGGCCGGCCTGGCCCGGCCCGTCCACGCTGCCGGCCGCCCTGTCACCGGCCCCTTGCGCGCCCCGCTCGGGGGGTGCTACGCTCCGGTCACCCGGGGCCTGCCCCCGGGGGAAGGCGCCCGGGGGCTCGGGTGCGTCAGGCGGGGCCGATGAAAGAGGCGCTTTGAACTTGCTAGGTTCTTGGCGCGGCTCGGAAAGGTGACATGGTGCAGGCTGGCTGGCTCGCTGGTCGCCCTGCTCGCTGCCCTCTGCGAGTCCGAGCGGCCCTGGCCGCTCTCCTCGTCGGAGTCTTCTCGCTGGGCCCTGTCCGTGAGGCGGAAGCGCAGCGTCCGCTCCTCGTCGGCGCCTCGATTTCCCGGACCGGGGCCTACGCCGAGCTGGCACCGGCGCTGCAGCACGGGTATCGACTCTGCGTCAAGCACGCGAACGAGAAGGGCGGCGTTATGGGGCGGCCGCTCCAGCTCGTCATCGAGGACGATCGCTCGGAGCCCGCCACCGCGGCCCGCCTTTACGAGCGGTTCATCACGCAGGACCGGGTGGACGCCCTGCTGGGGCCGTACTCCTCGCCGATCACCGAGGCCGTGGCGGACGTCGCGGAGAAGCACCGAATGCCCCTGGTGGCCAGCGGGGCCGCCGCGACCTCGATCTTCAAGAAGGGGCGCCGGTACGTGTTCATGTTGGTCTCGCCGGCCGAGGTGTATCTCGAGGGACTCGTGGACATGGCCGCCCGCCGCGGCCTGAGGACCCTGGCGCTGATCCACGAGGACACACTGTTCCCCCGGGCGATCGCCGAGGGCACGGTCGCGCTGGCGAGGACGCGCGGGCTCTCGGTTGTCGCGGTCGAGGCCTATCCGCGGGGAACGAAGGACTTCTCCGGGCCGCTCATGCGGATCCGCGACGCCAACCCCGACGTCCTCGGGGCCGGCACGTACTTCGACGACGCGGTCGCCATCACTCGCCAGCTCGAGCGCGTCGACCTCAACCCCAAGATGTTCGCGGCGACGGTGGGCAGCGACTTCCCCAAGTTCTACACCGAACTCGGCCGCACGGCCGAGTTCGTCTACGGCAATTCCCAGTGGGAGCCGGATCTCGTGGCGCTGCTGCGGGCCGGCGGCCGGATCCCGGTGACCCGTCGATACCCGGGCGCGCGCGAGTTCGTCGAGGCCCACCGGAGGGAATTCCCCGGCGTCGCCATCTCCTACCACACGGCCCAGGGCTACGGGGGCTGCCAGGTGTTCGTCGAGGCGGTCCGGCGCGCCGACTCGCTCGACGGGCCGAAGGTCAGGGACGCCCTCCTCAAGATGGACCTCAATACCGTCTTCGGCCCCTTCAAGGTGGATGCCGACGGCGTGCAGATCGCCCACAAGATGCTGATGTTCCAGTGGCAGGACGGCAAGAAGGTGATCGTCTGGCCCGACGAGCTGGCCCCCGACAAGCCCCGCTTCCCGACGCCGCCATGGAGTCAACGACCATGAAACGATTCGGCAGCGCGTTTGCCGCAGGCCTGGTCTCCCTCTCGTCCTGGATCGGTCTGGCTGCAGTCGCGCAGGCGCAGCCACCGATTCGCATCGGCGCGTCGCTGTCGCAGACCGGACCCTATGCGGCTCCCGGCCAGAACCAGCTTCGGGGCTACCGGCTCTGCGTGAAGCACACCAATGAGAAGGGCGGAGTTCTGGGGCGGAAGCTCGAGCTGGTCGTCGAGGATGACCAGTCCCAGCCCGCCATCGCCGCCCGCATCTACGAGAAGCTCATCACGCAGGACAGGGTCGACGCGATCCTCGGGCCTTACGCCTCGCCCATCACCGAGGCGGTGGCCGATGTGAACGAGAGGCACCGGATGCCGATGGTCGCCACCCAGGGCGCCGCCACGTCGACCTATCGGAAGGGACGGAAGTTCGTCTTCATGGTGCCGTCCGCGGCCGAGGTGTACCTGGAGGGGGTCATCGAGATCGCCGCGAAGCGGGGCCTGAAGACGGTAGCCGTCGTCGGCGAGGACACGCTGTTCGCTCAGGCGGTGGCCCAGGGGACTGCCGACCTGGCGAGGAAGAAGGGGCTCGAGGTGGTCTTCGTGGCGGCGTACCCGAAGGGAGCCACCGACTTCACCGCAATCCTGACCAAGGTGCGGGCGGCGAACCCGGACGTGTTCGGCGCCGCCACCTATTTCGACGATGCCGTGGCCATCACCCGACAGCTGAAAGAGCTGGACGTGAACCCAAGGATGTTCGCGGTGACGGTCGGCGGAGATCTTCTGAAGTTCTACGGGGTGCTGGGGCGAACCGCGGAGTTCGTCTATGGAGCGTCGCAGTGGCTGCCCGAGCTGGTCACCGTGCGGGCGGGCGGGTTGATTCCCATCGCGCGACAGTACCCCGGCGCCCGAGAGTTCTTCGAGTCCTACAAGAATGAGTTCCCCGGGGCCGATTTCTCCTACCATGCCGCCGGGGGCTACAGCGGTTGTCAGATCCTCGTGGAGGCCATCAAGCGCGCGGGCTCCCTGGACGGCGACAAGATCCGGAACGCCATCCTCAAGATGGACCTCAACACCGTCTACGGCGGCTTCAAGGTGGACCCGGACGGCTTCCAGATCGCGCACAAGATGGTGACGTTCCAGTGGCAGGACGGCAAGAAGGTGATCGTCTGGCCCGACGAGCTGGCGCCCGGCAAGCCGCGCTTCCCGACGCCGCCGTGGAGCCAGCGGCAATGAGAAGGACCTGCAGCGCTGTCAGCGCGTCGTGCGTCGCGATAGCCCTCTGGATCGGTCTCTGGGCGACAGCCGACGCGCAGCCGCCGATCCGCATCGGCGCCTCCCTCTCGCAGAGCGGGGCCTACGCGGCCCTGAGTCAGAACCAGGTGGGTCGCGGGTACCCGCTCTGCCTCAAGCACACGAACGAGCAGGGGGGCGTCCTGGGACGGAAGCTCGAGCTGGTCCTGGAAGACGATCAGTCTCAGCCGAGCACGGCCGCCCGTATCTACGAGAAGCTCATCACGCAGGACAAGGTGGATTTCGTGCTCGGCCCATACGGCTCCCCCATGACCGCGACCGTGGCCGAGGTGGTCGAGAAGCACCGGATGCCGATGGTCGCGAACGCCGCCACGACCTCGCTCTTCAAGAAGGGCCGGAGGTTCATCTTCATGGTGCCTCCCCCAGGAGAAGTCTTCCTGGAGGGTCTCATCGACATGGCCGCAAAGAAGGGCCTGAAGACGGTGGCCGTCATCCACGAGGACACACTCTTCGCCACGACAGCCGCTCAGGGCGCCGTCGAGCTGGCGCGGAAGAAGGGGCTCGAGGTCGTCCTCGTCCAGTCATACTCGAAGGGCACCGCCGACTTCACGGGGCTCCTGACCAAGGTCCGGGCAGCGACGCCCGATGTCCTGGCGGCGGGATCGTACTTGGAAGACGCGGTGGCCATCACCCGCCAGCTCAGAGAGCTGAACGTGAACCCGAAGATGTACGGGGTGACTATCGGCGGGGCTCAGCCCAAATTCTACGAGGCGCTCGGACGGATCGCAGAATTCGTCTACGGAAACTCGGCATGGGAGCCTGAGCTGGTGACGCTGCGGGCCGGTGGATTGATTCCCGTCGCCCGTCAGTATCCCGGAGCGCGGGAGTTCGTCGAGGCCCACAAGAAGGAGTACCCCGGGGCCGATCTCTCGTACACGACCGCCGCTGGCTACGGCGGCTGCCAGGTGCTGATGGAGGCGGTCAAGCGCGCCGGCTCCCTGGACCGAGAGAAGGTCCGGGACGCAATTCTGAAGCTGGACTTCAACACCGTCTACGGCCCGTTCAAGGTGGACCCTGACGGCTTGCAGATCGGCCACAAGATGCTCACGCTCCAGTGGCAGGACGGCAAGAAGGTCATCGTCTGGCCCGACGAGCTGGCGCCCGGCAAGCCGCGCTTCCCGACACCACCGTGGAATCAACGACAATGAGCAAGTTCGGCAAGGCGCTCGTCGCGATTGTCATGATCATCGCGCCGCCGATCGCTCTTATTGCGGTCGCGCAGGCTCAGCCCCAGATCCGTATTGGCGCGTCGGCGTCCAAGACCGGGACGTATGCGGCCCTGGGGCAGAACCAGCTCCGCGGGTATGAGCTCTGCGTCAAGCACACGAACGAGAAGGGGGGCCTCCTGGGACGGAAGCTCGAGCTCGTCGCGGAAGACGATCAGTCTCAGCCCGCGACCGCCGTCCGCATCTACGAACGGCTCATCACCCAGGACAAGGTCGACCTCGTTCTCGGCCCGTATGGCTCGCCGATGACTGCGCCCGTGGCTGACTTGACCAAGAGGTACAGGACGCCAATGGTGGCGCCAACGCTCGGCACCGCCTCGGTCGTAAAGGAGGGACGAGGGTACATCTTTCAGGTGTATTCGCCCTCGGAGGTTTACCTGGAGGGCTTCATCGAGCTGGTCGCTCGACATGGGCTCAAGACCATCGCCCTGATCGGCGAGGACAGCCTCTTCCCGCAGGCGGCGGTCAAGGGCGCCACGGAACTGGCGAGGAAGAGAGGGCTCCAGGTAGTCTTCACCGAGGCATACCCCAGAGGGAACACCGATTTTTCGGCGATTCTGAGCCGGGCTCGGGCCGCGGCTCCCGATGCGCTCGGCGCCGCCACCTTCTTCGAGGACGCAGTCGCCATCACCCGGCAGATGAAAGAGCTGGACCTCAACCCCAGGATGTACGCCGCGACGGTCGGCGTAGGTCAGCCGGAGTTCTACAAGCTGCTCGGAAAGAGCGCGGAGTTCGTCTACGGACCCTCGCAGTGGGAGCCCGAGTTCGTGACGATCCGGGCCGGTGGATTGATCCCCATCGCGCGCCAGTACCCGGGGGCGCGGGAGTTCGTCGAGGCTCACAGCCGGGAGTATCCCGGTGCCGACCTCTCCTATCAGACCGCCGCCGGCTACGCGGGCTGCCAGGTCCTGGCGGAGGCCGTCAAGCGCGCCGGCTCCCTGGACCGGGAGAAAGTCAGGGACGCGATCCTGAAGCTCGACTTCAACACCGTGTTCGGCGCGTTCAAGGTGGACGCGAACGGTCTTCAGATCGCGCACAAGATGGTGACGATCCAGTGGCAGGACGGCAAGCGGGTCATCGTCTGGCCCGAAGAGCTGGCGCCCGGCAAGCCGCGCTTTCCGACGCCGCCGTGGAGCCAGCGGCAATGAGCACGTTCGGCAAGGCCTGCATCGCCGGACTTCTCATCGGCGTGCCGGCGATCGGCTCTGTTGCGGTCACCGAGGCGCAGCCCCCGATCCGGATCGGCGCGTCGATGGCTCAGACCGGATCACTCGCGGCCCCGGGTGAGAAGATGCTCCGCGGCTACCGGCTCTGCGCCAAGCACGCGAACGAGAAGGGCGGGGTCTTGGGCCGCCGGATCGAGCTGCTCGTGGAAGACGATCAATCCACGGGGTCGACGGCCGCTGCCATCTACGAGAAGCTCATCACTCAGGACAAAGTAGACGCGATCCTCGGCCCGTACTCCTCCCCCATCACCGAGGCCATGGCCGACGTCAGCGAGAAGCACCGGATGCCGCTGGTCGCGGCGGGGGCCGCCGCGACATCAATCTTCAAGAAGGGCCGGAAGTTCGTCTTCGGAAGCCACTCGCCCGCCGAAAGGTATCTCCAGGGGCTGATCGAGGTGGCCGCCAGCCGGGGCCTGAAGACCGTGGCGGTCATCTACGAGAACACGCTATTGCAGAAGTCCATCGGGCTGGGCGCCCTCGCGCTGGCCAGAAAGCGCGGCCTCCAGGTCGTGCTCGAGGAATCCTATCCCAAGGGGACCACCGACTTCGGCGAGATCCTCCGCAAGGTGAAGGTTGCGAACCCGGATGTCCTGGCGGCCGCCGCGTACGAGGCGGTGACCATCACCAGGCTTCTCAAGCAGCTGGGCATCAACCCGCAGATGTTCGGCGGCACCGTTGAGGTGGCGTTCCCCAGGTTCTACGAGACCCTCGGGCGAGACGCGGAGTTCGTGTATGGCGCCTCGCAGTGGGAGCCGGAGCTGGTGACGCTCCGTGCCGGCGGACTGATTCCCATCGCCCGCGAGTACCCGGGAGCCCGAGAGTTCGTCGAGTCTCATCGGAAGGAGTTTCCCGGCGCCGAGCTCTCGTATCACTCCGCCCAGGGGTACGGCGGCTGCCAGGTGCTCATGGAAGCCATCAGGCGCGCGGGCTCTCTCGAGAGCGAGAGGCTCAGGACCGCCATCCTGAACCTGGACTTCAACACGGTCTTCGGCGCGTTCAAGGTGGACCCGGACGGGTTCCAGATCGCCCAGAAGAATGTGCTGTTCCAGTGGCAGGACGGCAAGAAGGTCATCGTCTGGCCCGACGAGCTGGCGACCGGGAAGGTGCGGTTCCCGACGCCGCCCTGGAACCAGCGCTGAGCGTTTGATCGTCCGTTGAACGTCGTCATCACGC
>JACPHL010000009.1 GCA_016188625.1 Candidatus Rokuibacteriota bacterium
CAAACCGGTTGCCTCACCGCTGGTGACAGCCTTTTCCGACCCGTCGCTTCCGGGCTCCGGCCACTACCGCTACGACCACGAGGGCACGCCGGCCCGGCGCGTCGTGCACATCGACCGCGGCGTCTTCACCGGCTTCATGAACAGCCGCCAGACCGCCGCCGTCTTCGGCGGCGCGCCCAACGGCCACTACGTCGCCACCGAGCCTCACCTGGTCCCCCTCGTGCGGATGTCGAGCACGGTGTTCGCCGGCGGCGACCGCGATCCCCGGGACATCGTGGGCGAGGTCGATCGCGGCTATTACGTCGCCGGCCATCGCATCCCCTCCATCGCCGAAAGCCGGGAGAACTTCCGGATCTCGGCCCGCAAGGTCTACGAGATCCGGAACGGGGAGCTGGGGCAGCTCTACCGGGACGGCGGAATCATGGCCGACACCCGTGACTACCTGATGCAGGTGGACGCGGTGGGGACGGACTTCCGGCTCTACCCGATCCCGAACTGCGGCAAGGGCGCCCCGATGCAGACCAAGCGCCTGGGGAACGGCGGCCCCACCATGCGGAGCCGCGCGCGCCTGGCCGGCGGAGGGTAGCGGTGATCGCGACCGCTGACCTCGCCAGGGCGGTGGAGCAGGCGCTCGGGTATTTGAAGGGGCAGGCCGACATCGAGGAGGCGGAGGTCTTCGCGGCGGTCAACGGCCAGCTCCTCGCCCGCCTGAACTACACCTCCCACATCCCGTCGAACGGCGTCGAGGAGCCCAAGTCCACCGAGTCGTACGGGCTCGGGCTCCAGGTCGCCTTCAAGGGCCCCGACGGCCCGCGGATCGGCTTCGGGGCCGAGCCGAGCGACCCCACCCTGGCCGGCGTCGAGCGCGCCCTGGCCAAGGCGCGGCGGGCGGCGGTGCGCGACCCCGAGTTCACCTCCCGCCCCCGCCCCAGCGGCGAGCGGCGGCAGCTCGTGCGCTACCACGACCCGCGACTCCTCGAGCTGGGAGACGAGGAGCTGGTCGGGCTCGGCTGGCGGGAGGTTTCGGGGGCGCTCCGGACCTTCATCGCCTCCTCGCGCCTGGCCGAGCTGGCCGGGAGCGAGGAAGGGATCAGAAAGCTCGGCCTCATCCTGGGCGGCGACGTCCTCCAGGAGCGGGTCGCCATCGCCTCTACCGCCATGCCCGAGGTCCAGACCGACGAGTCCACCCTGAGCATGGCCTTCCTCACCGCCATGGTCGAGGCCAGGGGCGCCAAGGGCTCGGGATGGTCCACGGGGATTTCCCTCGACCACTTCACCGACGAGGCCGGCGTGGAGGCGGCCCAGCGCGCCGTCGGCGCCCTCGACGGCGAGCGCGTCCCCTCGGGCCGCTACGCCGTCGTCTTGGGCCCCCAGCCGGTCACCGATCTCCTGAACAACATCGTCATCCCCTCCCTGACGGCCTCGAGCTTCTACGCCCAGACCACCCCGTTCCTCGGGAAGTGGGGGAAGCCGATCGCCTCGCAGCTCCTCTCCCTCTACGACCACGGGGCGCTCCCGGGGTTCATGGGGTCGAAGGGGATCACCTGCGAGGGGCTCCCGACCGGCCGGACCGACCTCATCCGGAACGGCGTCCTCGCCGGGCTCCTCACGAACTGGTACGAGGCCCAGCGCCTCCGGCGCGACCCGGAGGGGAAGGCGAAGCTGGGGGTCGAGCCGGCGGCGGCCGGCCCGGGCCTGATCCCGCGGAACGGCTTCCGGTTCGGCCGGGGGGGCGGCCGCCACTTCGACGCCCAGCCCGGGATCGCCGCGACCAACGTGATCGTGGAGGGGGCGGAGCGGTCGAGCCTCGAGGAGCTGATCGCCCAAGTCCGGGACGGGCTCTACATCGGCCGGATCTGGTACACCTACCCGATCAACGGCCTCCGGGCCGGGGACTTCACCGCCACCGTGGTCGGGGACTCCTGGATCATCCGGGACGGGCGGCTCGTCGCTCCCCTCAGGCCGAACACGGTCCGGATCAACGACAACATCGCCACGATCCTGAACAACGTCGTGGGGATCGGGAAGGATGCGCGAGGGACCCTGGTCTGGGCCGCCGACGAGGTGGTCTACACCCCCGAGGTCGCGGTGAGCGGCGTCCGGGTGGACGAGATCGCCGGCTTCATGGACGCCCTCGGCTAACAAACTCGGAGGGGGGCTCCGCCCCCCTTCCGACGGCCCAGGGCGAAGCCCACCTTTCGCCAGTCCGGCTGCGCCGCTGGCGAAAGGCTTCGGGGCCTGCCTCCCCCCAAGGGCTTACTCGGACCGGAGGCGAGGGAAGGGAGGACGGGATGGCAGAGCGCGGGGGGGCGGAGGTCGCGGGCCGCGTGATCGTGGAGGAGGTCCTCCAGCCCGGCGCGGACTGGGCGATGGTGGTCCGCCGCGGGCAGCGGCTCCGGATCTTCGATCTCGAGGGGAAGCAGGCGGTGGACTTCCTCTGCTACAACGCCCAGAACCCCGCCGAGCGTTACAACGCCGCCGACACGATGAAGTACGCCGGGACCATCTTCCTCACCAAGGGGCACGCACTCTGGTCGGACCTGGGGCGGAAGCTCTTCACCATCGTGGAAGACACCTGCGGCCGGCACGACACCATCGGCGGCTGCTGCTCGGCCGAGTCGAACCTGGTCCGGTACGGGGTGGCAGGGACCCCGAACTGCCGCGACAACTTCCTCCGGGCCCTGGGACGCTTCGGCCTCGGCAGGAAGGAGATCGTCGCCAACGTGAACTGGTTCATGAACGTCCCCGTGGAGGCGGAGGGGCGGATGGGGATCGTCGAGGGCCTGTCGAAG
>JACPHL010000257.1 GCA_016188625.1 Candidatus Rokuibacteriota bacterium
GGGCGACGTCCGGCTTGAGGGGGCCTTCGGGAAGGGCCTGGAAGCGGCCAGCCAGGGCTTCGCAGGAGCGGAGCCAGGCGGCCAGCCGGTCCTCGGCAGGCGCGGCTCCGAGGTCGCGCACAGCCTCGAGGAGTTGAGCCAGCGCCCGCACCCGCTGGACCATCCCGGCCTTCGTCAGCATCCCCACGGCTTGACAGCCTCCGGCTTCTGGGTTACTTCCTGGGGAAATCCAAGGAGGACGAGCCCATGAGCCGCGACGACTACTACGCCCGGGTGGACCGGATCACCGACCAGGCGCTGGAGACCCTCTCCGTCCTGACGCCGAGCCTGACCGACCTCATCTTCGCCAGCCACGAGGCGATCCAGGAGGCCGGCGAGCGCCACCTGGCCCCCGAGGAGCGGACCGGGATCACCAACCTCTCCCTCTTCTACCTCCTGGCCACCTGCATCGACTTCCTCTTCTTCCTCCACCTCCGCCACCGCCACGTCACCCTCTACCAGCACGAGCTGGAGCATATCTTCGGGGTCCTGCTCTCCCACGCCCAGAAGCAGCAGGAGGAGATGGCGGCGCCCCACGCCCACGGCGAGCACGCCGAGCCCCACCTCCACCCGCACCCGCCAGGCCAGGAGCCGCCTCCCCTGGACTGGGCCGCCTTCGAGCGGGAGATCGCGCGCTACCGGGCGAAGCTGGAGCGGGGCGAGTAGGACCCTCGGAGGGGGGTTACACCCCCCTTCCGAACCTCCCCCCAAAGTTGCGCGGGCCAAGCCCGCGCTCGGAGCGGAACACCCAATCCGCGAGCCGAGGATCCAGAGCGCGCGAGCCGCACAGCGTTACTCGGATGGGCTCCTGGTCCGCCCGGTCATTGTACCCGGCAGCCGGCCATGGCCCAAGCGGCGCGTGCGGGCCGGCGCCGCGTCATGGCTCAGCGGTAGCTCATCAGCTCGAGCAGGTTCCCATCCGGGTCGCGGAAGTAGATCGAGGTCCCGGTCACCCCTCGGCCGCCACGCCGCGGGACCGGGCCGACCTCGACCGCGACGCCATGGGCCTCGAGGCGCGCCTGGGCCTCGGCGATCTCCCCGTCCCAGACGAAGCAGAGGTCCTCGGAGCCGGGCTGGGGGTTCGCGGCGCCGTGGGGGTAGTCCGCCAGATGGACGTTGAGCATGTTCGCCGCCCCGACCCGGAGGGAGGGGAACGGCCGCTCCCCCCGCCGCCACTCCGCCTCGCCCAGGACCTCGCACCCCAGCACCTCCCGGTAGAAGGCGAGGGTCTCCTCGATGCTCCGCACCACCAGCACCACGTGGTCGATCCCTGAGATCACGCCCTCACCTCCCTGCCGTGCCCGGCCTCGCCGCAGGCGTCTGATTGACACCACGGGGAGGCTCCCCTAGAGTGATCGTGATGGCCCGTCGCGCCCTGAGCCTGGTCCTCGTCTTGAGCCTCCTCGCCGGAGGGGCCGCGCCGGCGTTCGCCCAGACCGGGCTCAGCATCGGCGTCCACGGCGACTCGCCCGCCGTCCTCCTCCTGCTCCTCCCCTTCGCGCTCCTCCTCTCGCTCGGGGCCGCCGCCGGGATCGAGGAGCCGCCCCCCCTGGCCTACGCCCCGGGGCAGGGCCTCCTCCAGCTCGACGTCTGGCCGCGCGAGGCCGAGGTCTACCTCGACGGTCGGTACCTCGGGACGGCCGGCCGGTTCGCGGGCCCCGGGCGGCTGATCGCCCTGGCGCCCGGGCGCCACGCCCTCGAGGTCGTCCACCCGAGCTACGAGCCGCTCATCGCCGAGTTCACGGCCGAGCCGGCCCGGGTCGTCCCCCTCGCCCGCAGCCGCACCCCGCTCCCTGCCCCGCCCTGGGCCGCCCCTCCCCCGCCCCGCGACTGGCGCTGACGGAGGGGCCCCGCCCGGCGAGCCACAGACGGGTGCGCCGCGGAGCGCGTGGAGCGAGGGGCCGGCGCCTCCGAGCGGGCCGTCGTGGCTGAGCGAACGGGGCATCCCGGCCACGCGCCCGCGCGAGTTCCGGAATTTCTTCCGCCGCGCAGCGTGCGCGGAGCGCAGGATGGGCGCCGCCCCGGCACTCACGGGGGCCGCCGGAAGGCGTGCTTGACCGCCGCCCAGTCCTCCGCGAAGTCGAACTCGAGCGCGGCGCCCGTCGGGGCCAGGGTGGCGATGTAGCCCGCCACGGCCTCCGGGGTGATCCCCTCCGGGTCGTTCAGCCCCTGGCGGTGGTACTCGGTGATGGCGAACCGGGTGTAGGCGTGGGCGTAGCGGAGCGGGAACGGGGCGCCGGCCGGGCCGTCGTACCGCTCCTCGACGAAGCGGGCCGCCCGCTCCGGATCCCAGCCGTAGCTCCAGATCCCCGCGGGCACCGCGATCTTCAAAGCCGCGCTCGGATCCATGGCCAGAAGCGTCGGCACTGAGAGCAGGGCCGAGTGGCTGGGGATCGACAGGAGGTGGTTGATCGGCATCTGGGGGCGCTCCTCGATCTCCCGGGTCGGCCGGAGGTGGACGTGGTAGAGGACGAGCCGGACCGCCGCCCCGGCCGGCTCGGTCGCCGTCGCCCTGAGCAGGGAGAGCAGCCGCCCCTTGCTCGACGAGATCCCGGATGAGGGTCGTGGCCGGGAGCGAGGTGTCGTTCGCCTCGCGGGTGCCGACGTTCACCCAGACCCGGTCGGCGAAGACCCCGCGGAGGTTGGCCCAGATGTCCTCCCCGAGCCCCGTCTCGGCGTAGGACCGCCGGGCGTAGGCGATCAGGTGGCGCTCCCCCTCGCCAGAGTCGCAGAGGTAGAGCTCGCCGACCCCGGGGTCGAAGGCCGGCGGGATCGGGCACTCGGCGACGGCGGCGGGGCGCGCAGGCGCGAGGGCGCAGGCCCCGAACGCCAGCGCGAGGACGACGAGGCCGACGCGCGCGAGCGGCCGGGACCACCTCACAAGGCGTCGCCCGGAGCCGGCGGGGCGCGCCATCGGCCCCCTAGTGGTGGAGGATCTGGCTCAGGCAGGCCCGGGTCCGCTCCTGCTTCGGCTT
>JACPHL010000260.1 GCA_016188625.1 Candidatus Rokuibacteriota bacterium
CGCCGGTGGGGGTGCCGAAGATGGCTTGGGGGGTGAGGAACATGTGGTCGATGAAGGTGAGCGGGTGCGTCCGGCGGATCGTCAGCGGCGCGGGGAAGTGGTCGCCGAAGAGCGCGTAGAAGACGAACACGCTGGCGATGATCGGCAGGGGCCAGCCGGTCATCCGGCGGGCCGCCTCGAGCACGAGGAGGATCGTCAGGGCGCCGAAGACGACGTCGAGGGTGGTCATCGGCCCGTAGTACCACTCCCGCCGGACGATGCGCTCGTGCTCGACGATCAGGTAGAGGTCGATGGCGAAGGTGAGGAGGGCCAGGGGGATGTCGATCGCCCCGGCCAGGCGCCGAGGGAGCCGGCGCGAGCACGGCACCGTGAGGAAGCAGAGGGCGAGGAGCGTCATGAGGTGCACGGTGCGCTGGAGCATCGACTCGAAGGCCCCGAACGCGCCGGCCCACAGGTGGAAGCCGGACAGGGCGACCGCGAGGGCGCCGATCAGCCACTTGGCGGTGCGGCTCTCCAGGAGCGCCATGTCAGGGGACGGCCGGGGAGGGTCTCCCCTCCCCGGCCGCGGGCTCGCTCACTTGAGGTAGCCCTTCTCCTCGTAGAGCATCCGGGCGCCGTCATGGAGGGGGAAGCCGCCGATGTGCCGGGCCATCGCCTCGGGCTTGAAACCGGCGAGGGCGGCGTGGAAGGTCTTGAACTTGGCGCTGTTCTCCGCCACCGCCTTCAGGCAGGCGTAGACGACCTCCTTCGGGAGCTCGGCGCGGGCCACGAAGACCCCGCCGTCGGTGGGCGCCGGCACCGGCTCGGTCTGGCCGCGGAACTCCCCGGCCGGCAGCATCCCCTCGACGAAGCCGTACTTCTTCGACAGGTGGTCGATCAGATCCCGGTCCCACTGGAGGAACTTCATCTCGCGGGCGGTGGTCAGGTCCACCAGCCAGCCGATCTTGCCGGTGACCACGGCGAGGATCCCGTCGGCGTGGCCGTCCTTGATGAGGTTCACGCCGTCGGCCCACGCCACGTGGCTCATCTTGCCGCCCCACTCCGCCAGCTTCTCCCAGTTCCCGCCCATCTCCTCGAAGGCGGTCCGCCAGATCCACTCGGTCGCGTTCCCCTTGGCCAGGGTCGTCAGGCGCGCGGGCCTCTTGTTCCGCACGATGTCCGAGACCGTGGTCGCGGGGAAGTCCTTCCGCACCACCGCGATGAACTGGTACTCGTCCTGCACGTTCACGATGGCCCGGACGTTGGGGTAGTCCTGGTCGAACGCCCCCTGCTTCTGCACCGCCAGCTTGGTCATGATCCGGGTCGTCGAGGACAGGTCCAGCTCGCCCTTGTTGGTCCGGGGGATGTTGCCGATCCACCCCCCGGGCACCACGCTGATCTTGATCCCCGGGTAGGCGTCCCCCACGGTCTTGGCGAAGCCGGTCATCTCCACGTAGCCGATCCCGCCGACGGTGCCCCCGCCGGCCCTGAGGTTCGCGGTCACCTTCGTGGGGTCCACGGCGGCCTCGCCGAGCGGCACCCCGGCCAGCCGCGACGCGAGCACCCCGCCCCCCGCCGCGCCCATGACCTTCAAGAATCCCCTCCGATCCATGGTCTCCTCCTTGGCTTGGCGTTAGTCTCCCACCTCGACGGTGAGCGCCCCGGCGCCCATCGCCTCGGGCTCCCTCCGGCTGAACCTGACGGGCTGGGTCCACACCTCCATCCCGCCCCCGTCCTTGACCCGGACGTGGACGTTGACAAGCCAGGCCGGGGCGGGCTCCGGGTGGTCCCGACGGTAGTGGGCGCCGCGGCTCTCCCTCCGCTCGAGCGCGGAGCGCGCGATCACCCGTGCGGTGGTCACCTGGCTGAGGAGATTCAGCCAGTCCTGCCACGCGAGGTTGTACTCTCGCCCTCCCGGGACCGACACGGCCCGGACCCGCTCGGCCATGGCCTCAAGCTCCTCGCCCGCGGATCGGAGTCCCTCGCCGTCCCGGATGAGCCCGACCCGCTCCCACATGAGCCGACGGAGCCTGGCCTGGAGCGCGTAGAGGTCCTCCCCGCCGCGGGCGCCGAGGGGCGCCAGGAGCCGATCGGCCCGCTCGGCCGCCCGGGCCTCCGAGACCCGGGGGAGCGGCCGGCCCTCGACCCACTCGGCCGTGACATCCCCCGCGATCCCGCCGAAGACCGTGGAGTCGGCCACGCCGTTGCCGCCGAGCCGGTTGGCCCCGTGCACGCCCCCCGCGTCCTCGCCGGCGGCGAACAACCCCTCGAGGAGCGTCCGGCACGAGGGGTCGATGACGACCCCCCCCATCATGAAGTGCGCCGTCGGCCCCACCTCCACGGGCTCCCGCGCCAGGTCCCGGCCGAAGTCCCGGCACCGCTTGACCATCCCCCGGAAGTTGCGCTCGACGAACTCCGCGCCGAGGTGGGAGACGTCGAGCCAGACGCCGCCGTTCGCGGTCCCCCGCCCCTCCGCGACCTCCAGGTACGAGGCCCGCGCCACCAGGTCGCGGGTCGAGCGCTCCATGCGGCCCGGGTCGTGGGCGGCCATGAACCGCTCGCCGAGCCCGTTCCGGAGGTGGCCGCCCGCCCCCCGGAGCCCCTCCTCCAGGAGGGCCCCGGTCATCAGGGAGCCGGGGACCACGAGGCCCGTCGGGTGGAACTGGATCATCTCCATGTCCCGGAGCGGCGCGCCGGCCGCGAACGCCATCGCGATCCCGTCCGCCGCCTTGTCGGCGGAGCAGGCGACGACCCTGTACATGGCGGGGCCGCCCCCCATGGCGAGGAGGGTGGCGCGGCTCCGGAGTAGGCTGAACCGGCCGCTCCGGAGGTCGAGCAAGAGGGCGCCGCCGACCCGCCCCTCCTCGTCCTGGAGGAGCTCCACCGCCCGGTGCTCCTCGAGGACCCGGACAGGACGGACCCAGGCCTGCTCGGTCAGCCGGTTCATGATCTCGATCCCGGTGAGGTCCCCCTTGTGGACGGTCCGGTCGTAGGATTGCCCGGCGAACGGCTTCTGGTGGATCCGCCCGTCGGGCGTGCGGTCGAAGAAGCAGCCGTAGCGGGCCTCGAGCTCGAGGAGGCGCCGCGGGGCCTCGCGCACGAGGGTCCAGGCCAGCTCCTGGTCGTTGATCCACCCGCCTCCCCGGAGCGTGTCCAGGAGGTGGGCCTCGAGCGAGTCCGGAGGCGCCAGCGCCGCGTTGTAGCCGCCCTGGACCATCCGGGTGCAGCCGGCCCGGCCCAGGAGCCCCTTGACGACCACCGTGACCGAGGGGCTCGGGGTCCGGTCGGTCGCGTGGAGGGCGGCCGAGAGGCCGGCCCCACCCGCCCCGAGGATCAGGATGTCCGCGTCGAGGCGCTCCACGGCCACGCGCTCATCCGGCGGGCGGGTGCGGCACGGTCTACCGCCGGCAGACCACGTTCAGGAGGGCCTGGCGCCGCTCCTCCCGGACCGCGTGGAGGGCCCGGCGGAGGGCCGGGACCAGCTCGGCCGGCTCCTCCACCCGCTCGCCGTAGCCGTCGAAGGCGCGGACGATCTCCTCGTAGCGCGGCGCGGGCGCCAGGTCGCTCAGCGGGATGTGGCGGGTGGTCGCGGCCCAGCCGTCCGGGTGGAGGCCGAGGCAGGCGGACTTGACCGCGTCCCAGCTCTCGTTGTTGAAGACCACGGTGAGAACCGGCAGCTCGTGCATCCTGGCGGCGAAGTGGCAGGCCGTGGGGACGCTGAACAGGTACGCCCCGTCCCCCAGGGTGGCGATGACCGTCTTTCCCGGCGCCCCCAGCTTGGCCCCGAGGGCCGCCCCGAACCCCCAGCCGAGGCCGGAGGAGGGCGGGCTGGCGAGGTAGGAGCCGGGCTCGGCGAGGGGGGCGTGGCGGAGGTCGAGGGGGTACTCGTTGACGACGATGGTCTCCCGGTCCAGGACCTCGCCGACGCAGCGCGAGGCCCACTGAAAGCCGATCGGGCGCTGCTCCGCCTCGGCGCGGGCCGCGGCCAGCCAGACCTGGCGTTGGGCCCGATGCTCGGCGGCGAGGCGCTCGGTCCGCGAGGCGGCGATGGCGGGCCGGACGCGCTTGCCCACCGCCTCGGCGAGGAGGCCGAGCGCGACCGCCGGGTCCGCGGCCAGGACGACGTCCGAGGGGTAGCTCCGGATCGGGTAGCGGCTGAAGTGGGGGTCCACAGCCAGGTGGATGACCCTGGCCTCCTCGCGCGGCTTCTGGATGGAGGGGTACCAGGGGACATCCGAGTCGAGGACCAGGAGGACATCGGCCTCCGCCACGGCCGGGTTCCCCTCGAAGGGGAGGCCGAACCCCAGCTGGCAGGGGTGATCGTGGGGGAAGTTCATGTAGAACGGGTTGGTCTCGGATCGCGTCCCGCCGACGAGGCGACGACCAGGGGGAAGCGGGCCCCGGCCAGGAGCTCGGCCGCCTCCGCGAGCCGGGCCGGGTCGGGGTAGCGCCGGCCGGCCGCCCCCCGCCGGGGCGGCGAGGTGATGGTGATCGCCTCGACGGGCTGGGCGAGGACCTCGCGCGGCAGGGTGAGATAGACCGGCCCGCGGGGGTCGGCCATCGCCAGCTCGAGGGCCCGGTCCACCACCGCCTCGAGCTGGGTGGCGTTCCGGAGCTCGTAGTCCCACTTCACGAACTCCCGGACCATCCCGGCCTGGTCGAAGGCCTCCTGGGCCCAGTGGATGTAGATGTCCCGCGACCCGGGGAGGCCCTCCTCGGTGAGCGGCGTCCGCCCGGCGGTGAACAGGATCGGGGCCTGGGAGCGGGCGGCGTTGATGATCGCTCCGACGGCGTTGGCGGTCCCGACGCTGACGTGGACCATCACCACCTGCGGGCGACCCGTCACCGCGTAGTAGCCGTGGGCCATCGAGACGGCCACGTACTCGTGGGGGACCAGGATCGGCCTGGGTGATGCTTTCCCCTCGGCCCGGAAGCGGGCGAGGGCGTCGAGGATGGAGGCGAAATCGGTCCCCGCGTTCCCGAAGAAGCAGTCGATCCCGCGGTCCCGGAGGAGCTCCAGGTAGGCCTGGGCCACGGTCTCGACCCGGATCGTCTTGGTCGCCATGCCGTCAACCCTCCTGCCGCGCCCCGAGCCGCGGCCGGCCCCGCCGGGCTAGAGGCCGAGCCTGGCGTAGATCCCGGCCAGGCGGTCGCGCGCGCGCTGGAGGACCTCGTCGTAGAGGTTCTGGCCGTGGGCGTCCATGGCCACGGTCAGCGGCCCCAGCCCCCGGACCCTGAACCGCCAGAGGCACTCGGGCATGAGGTCCTCCCAGAAGACCTCCTCGATGGCCTCGATCTGGGTCGTCTCCAGCGCGGCGGCCCCGCCCGTGATGGCGAGGTAGCACCCCCCGAACTCCCGCATCGCGGCCAGGCTCTCGCCCGAGAGGCCGCCCTTGCCGATGATCGCCCGGACGCCGAGACGCTCGAGGAGCGGGCGGGTGAAGCGGTCCATGCGCATGCTGGTGGTCGTGCCGATCGAGACGGGCTCGTACCGCCCCTCCGCCTTCCGGACGTTGGGGGCCGTGTGGAGGACGACGCCGTCGCGGAGGTCCGTCGGGGGCGGGACCCGCTGGTCGAAGAGCCGGATCAGCGTGGCGTCGCGGAGGCCGAAGACCGTGCCGTCCAGGACGACCGTGTCCCCGGCCCGGAGACCGCGGACCCGGGCCTCGCCGAGGGGCGGGGTAAGGTGGTGGATCGCCAGCGTCAGTCCCCGTGCTCGACCCGGCCGTCAGGATGGATGCGGGCAGAGGCCCGCTCCCCCCGCCAGCACTGGAGCGTGACGGCCACCGGGTTCTGGGTGATGTGGGTGTAGGCCGCCTCGACGTGGACGGCCAGCGCCGTGGTGTCGCCGCCGAGGCCCATGGGGCCGAGCCCCGTGGCGTTGATCGCCTCCAGAAGCTCCGCCTCCAGCTTGGCCAGGTCCGGGTCGTCGTTGGGCTCCCCGATCGGCCGCCAGATCGCCTCCTTGGCGAGCTTCATGGCGAGATCGGCGGTGCCGCCGAGCCCCACGCCCACCACGATGGGCGGGCACGGCTTCCCCCCCGCCTCGAGGACCGACTCGAGGATGAACCGCTTGACCCCGCCGAGCCCGTCCGCCGGGGTCAGCATCTTGAGGAAGGACTGGTTCTCGGCCCCGGACCCCTTGGGCATCATCCGCAGCTCGAGCCAGTCCCCGCCTTCCAGGAACTCGAAGTCCACCACCGGGATCCGGAGGCCGGTGTTGGTCTGGGGGTTCTCGCGGGTGATCGGATGGCAGACGCTCGAGCGCAGGGGGTGCTCGACGGTCGCCTGCTGGACCCCCCGGGTCAGCGCCGCCAGGAGGGCCGGGCCGTCGAACGGGAACCGCCGGCCGACCCGGACCTTGAAGACCGGGATACCGGTGTCCTGGCAGACGAGCAGCCCGTGCGCCTCGGCCACCTCGATATTCTTCAGCATCGTCGCCAGGATCTCACGGGCGCGGGGGGAGGTCTCGCGGGCATGGGCGTGGGCCAGGGCGACCTTGACGTCCGGGGGGAGGACCTTCAGGGCGCGGAGGTAGAGGACCTTGGCGGCCTCGGCGATGACCTCCGGGAGCGGCTCGGTGCCGATGGCGGAACCCTCCGTCTCCGCTGACCGCACTATCGCCCGGGGGGGGTGGCCTGTCAAGAGCCCCGCCCGCCCCGGGCTACGCCTTGGCCTCCTTGTCGGCCTTGACCTGGGCCACGATCTTCTCGGCCAGGAACGCGGGGACCTCCTCGTAGTGGGCAAACTCCATGGAAAAGCTCCCCCGCCCGCCGGTCATGGAGCGGAGGTGGGGCTCGTAGTTCAGCATCTCGGCCATGGGGACCTGGGCCCGGACGGCGGTGTAATCCCCTGACGGCTCCATCCCCACGATCCTCCCGCGCCGCCCGTTGAGGTCGCCGATCACGTCGCCGGCGTGGTCGGTCGGGACCGTCGCCTCCACGTTCATGATCGGCTCGAGGAGGCACGGGTGGGCCTCCATCACGCCCTTCTGGAGGGCCAGCGAGCCGGCGATCTGGAAGGCGAGGTCGGAGGAGTCCACGCTGTGGTAGGTCCCGTCGTAGAGGCTCACCTGGATGTCCACGACCGGGTAGCCGGCCAGGACCCCCCGCTCCATCGCCCCGCGGACCCCCTTCTCGACGGCGGGGATGAAGTTGCGTGGGATCGCCCCGCCGACGATGGCGTCCACGAACTCGAAGCCGCCTCCCCGGGGGAGGGGCTCGATCTCGATCCAGCAGTCCCCGTACTGCCCGCGGCCGCCGGTCTGCTTCTTGTGCTTGCCCTGGGCCTTGGCCTTCCCCTTGACCGTCTCCTTGTAGGGGATGCGGGGAGGCAGCAGGTTGACGTCGGCCCCGAACTTCCGCTTCATCCGCTCCACCGTCACCTCGATGTGGAGCTGCCCCACGCCCGAGACCAGGAGCTGCCTCGTCTCGGCGTCGTAGTGGTAGCGGAGGGTGGGGTCCTCCTCGGCGAGCCGGGCCAGGGCGTTACTGATCTTGTCCTCGTCGCCCCTGGCCTTGGGCTGGATGGCGAAGGAGATGGCGGGCTCAGGGAAGGCGATGGACGGGAACACGATCGGGTGCGCCTCGGCGCAGAGGGTGTCGCCGGTCAGGGTCTCCTTGAGCTTCGCCGTGACCCCGATCTCGCCCGGGCCGAGGGCGTCGGTCCCCTTCTGCTCCTTCCCCTGGATCAGGGCGACCTGGCCGACCCGCTCCTTGGTCTCGCGGGTCGCGTTGTAGACCTGGGAGTTGGAGGTGAGGTGGCCCGAGTAGACCCGGAACAGGGTGAGCTTGCCGACGTGGGGATCGGTGAAGGTCTTGAAGACCAGCGCGGAGAAGGGCTCCTTGGGGCCGGGCGCGCGGGTGACCGGCTGCTTGGTCTTGGGATCGGTCCCCTCCGCGGGGCCGCGGTCGGCGGGTGAGGGAAAGGACTCGACCACGAGGTCCAGGAGCGGGTGGACCCCGATGTTCCGGGCGGCAGAGCCCAGGAGGACCGGGACGACCTTCCCTCCGGCGATCGCCACCCCGAGGGCCTTCAGGAGCTCGGCCTCCCCGAGGCTCCCCTCCTCGAGGTAGCGGGCCAGGAGCTCGTCGTCCGTCTCGGCCACCACCTCCACCAGCCTCTCCCGGAACTCCCGGGCCCGGTCGGCGAGGTCGTCCGGGATCTCCCCCTGCTCGACCCGCCCCGAGGGGGGATCGGGATAGACGTAGGCCTTCATCCTCACCAGGTCCACGACCCCGGCGAAGCCGGCCTCGGTCCCGATCGGGAGCTCCAGCGGAACCAGCTTGGCCTTGAGCCGCCGCTGCATGGACTCCAGGGCGCGGTGGAAGTCGGCCCGGTCGCGGTCCATCCGGTTGACGAAGGCGAGGCGGGGGAGCCCGTAGTCGTTGGCGAACTTCCAGACCTTCTCGGTCTGGACCTCCACCCCGGCCACGGCGTCGATGACCACCACCGCGCCCTCCACGATCCGGAGGCCGGCCCTGGCCTCGGCGATGAAGTCCCCATACCCCGGCATGTCCACCAGGTGGAGCCGGTGACCCTTGAAGTCGCAGTGGGCCACGGCGGTGTTGATGGAGATCTGCCGCTTGACCTCCTCCGGGTCGAAATCGGTGGTGGCGGTGCCGTCGTCCACCCGACCCAGCCGGCCCGTCGCCCCGGTCGAGAACAAAATAGCCTCGACGAGGGACGTCTTTCCGACCCCGCCGTGGCCGACGAAGCCGAGGTTGCGGATCTTGGTGACCTCCACGGCCATCTGAAGCCTCCTCTGGGTTGGGTTCGGCCCAACTCTACCACAGGCCCGCCGGGGGTGACCAGGGGGGTTCCCTCGGAGGGGGGCGCTGCCCCCCTTCCGAACCTCCCCCCGAGGTTGCGCCGGCGAAGCCGGCGCCCGGAGCGGACCATCGAATCCGTGAGACTTAGATCCCGACGGCCTTCCGGATCTCGGCGGCGAGCGTGGTCTCGGAGCCGTCTATGGGGACCGGGGCCTTGACGGGCGGCGGCGGGTTCTTCATCCC
>JACPHL010000267.1:0-1134 GCA_016188625.1 Candidatus Rokuibacteriota bacterium
GATCTCCACCCCCTTCATCGCCTGGATCGACATCAGGGCCCCGGCCAGCCGGCCGTCCAGGCGCCGGTCCCAGTGGACGTAGCTCCCGAGCCCCACCGGGACGTTGAAGGCGACGACCTCGAAGACCCCGCCCAGGGTGTCGCCCTTCTCCTTGGCGGTCTCGATGGCGGCGACCATCCGCTCGGCGGCGTCCGGGTCCGCGCAGCGGACGGGGGAGGCCTCGACCCGCTCCCGCAGCTCCTGCCAGGGAAGCCCCATGTAGCGCGCCTCGACCCCCCCGATCTCCACCACGTGGCCGACGACGGCGACGCCGAACTCGGCGAGGAGCCGCTTGGCGATCGCCCCGACGGCGACCCGGGCCGTGGTCTCGCGCGCGCTGGCGCGCTCCAGGACGTTCCGCACGTCGGCGTGGCCGTACTTGAGGGCCCCGGCGAGGTCGGCGTGGCCCGGGCGAGGGCGGGTCAGGGTCGGCTCGGGCTCCGGGGCGCCCTCGGGGAGGGACACCGCCATGACCTCCTTCCAGTTCTCCCAGTCCAGGTTCTGGATCACCACCGTGACCGGGCTGCCGAGGGTCTTGCCGTGGCGGACCCCCGAGGTGATGTGGGCCCGGTCGCGCTCGATCTTCATCCGGCCGCCCCGCCCGTACCCCATCTGGCGGCGGGCCAGCTCGGCGGTGATCTCGGCCTCGGTGAGGGGGAGGCCGGCGGGGAGCCCCTCCACGATGGCGGTGAGGGACTCGCCGTGGGACTCCCCGGCGGTGAGGAACCGGATCACCGCCACTCCCCTAGGGCCGGCGGGGCGGAAGGACGGGCCGGCGCGGCGGGCGGGGTCGCCGGGGTCGCGGCGGGCGCCCCCACGGCGGGCGGGGGCGTGGCGGACGCCGGCGGCAGGACGAGGGCCTGGCCGGGCCCCTCGACGATCTTCGCGGTCAGGAAGACCATCAGCTCCGACTCGCTCTTCGAATCGGCCTGGCTCTTGAAGAGCCAGCCGAAGAGCGGGATGCTGCGGAGGAACGGGGTCCCCTGCTCCTTGTTGGAGACGTCCTCGACCTTGAGGCCACCGATGACCACGGTCTGGCCGTCGTTCATCAGGATCTCGGTGATCGCCTGCTTGGTGGCCGTTCGGGGGGCGGTC
>JACPHL010000267.1:1215-2896 GCA_016188625.1 Candidatus Rokuibacteriota bacterium
GGTGATCCGGGGGACGACCTGGAGCCGGGTCGTCACGTCGGCGAACTGGACCGAGGCCTGCGGGGCCCCGGCGACCGAGATCACCGAGATGATGGGGATCTTCTCGCCGCTGGACACGGTCGCGGGCTCGTTCTCCAGGGTCAGGACGCTCGGGCGGGAGATGATCCGGGCCCTCCCCTCGGCCTCGAGGGCCTGGAGGGAGATATCGAGGGCGAGGTTGCTCGCGATCCAGCCGACCGTGAGCCCGAAGAGGTTCCCGGCCCCGAACACGGAGGCGGAGGTGTCCGGCGGGAAGATGCCCACGCTCGTCCCGCGCTCGCCCCCGGCGCCGCCCCTGACGTCGAAGATCGGGGAGGTCCCCGAGGTGCTGGGGGTGTACACGCCACCCCAGGTGATCCCGAGAGCCCGGGCGTCATCGCGGCTCAGCTCGACGATGCGGGCCTCGATCTGCACGGCCGGAGACGGCTTGTCCAGCTCCTCCACGAACCTCTTGATCCGCTCGACGTTCTCCGGGACGTCGCGGACGATCAGGGAGTTGGTCCGGGTGTCGATCAGGATCTCCCCCCGGCCGGTCTTCATCTTCTCGATCGCCGCCTCGATCCCCTTGCGGTCCTCCTCCCGGACCCCGTCGGTGAGGAACTGGAAGAGCTGCACCTTGCGGGTCCCCACGTGGGCGTACTTCAGGGGGATGACCTCTTCCTTGAGGGGTATTTCCTCGAATGCCCGCTTGGCCTCGATCTCCTTTGTTTCGGCCTCCTTCTTGCGGAGATCGACCTCGGCCTCCTTCCGCTTGGCCTCGGCCTCCTCCTGGGCCCGCTTGATCTCCAGCTCGGCCCGCTGCCGTCCGAGATCGGCCTCCGACCGGAGCCTCTCGATCTGGACCCGGCGCTCCTCCTGGCGGGCCTTGAACTCGGCCTCCGCCTGCTCCAGCTTGACCTGGGCCTCGGCCTCCTTGCTGAGGTTCTCGAGGCTGTCCACGCGGATGATGTTCCCCTCGCGGACGTAGGCGAGCTTGGCGGCCTTGACCACCGCGTCCAGCGCCTGGTCCCAGGGGACGTTCTGGAGCCGGACGGTGACCTTCGCCTTCACCGCCTCCCCCGCCACGATGTTGACCCCGCTGAACTCGGCCAGGATCCGGAGGAGGTTGTGGATGTCGGCGTCCTTGAAGTCGAGGGAGATCAGGCGGGGCTGCTGGCGCTGGGGGGTCGGGGCCTGCTGCGCCCAGGCCTCCTCGCTCAGGAAGGGGAGCCCCGCCGTGACGGGCGCCATCGTCAGCCAGCCTGCGAGCCCGAGGAGGACCAGAAGTCTCTGTTTAGCCACGCCGTCCCTCCACGTGCCTACTCGAGGGGATGGAGCCTGAGCTCGATGGTGCGGGTCCCCGGCTTCCCGCCCTCGGCTTCCACGTCCTTGACCAGGAGCCGGACCCGGTCCCGCTGGATGGCCACCACCTTGCCGCCGAAGACCTCGTCGTTCTCCTTGAGGACATAGCCCAGCCCGTCGGGGGTCTCCACCATCGCCCGCGTCCGCTCCCGATCCCAGACGATCCCCACCAGCTTGATCTTCGCGAGGGGGATCGCCTCCTTGGCCTCGGGGCTCTCGGGCTTGGGCTTGGTGACCAGGGGGACGAAGGGGTCGCGCCGGGTGGGCTGCGCCGAAGCCGCGGGGAGGCCCAGCAGGAGGA
>JACPHL010000026.1 GCA_016188625.1 Candidatus Rokuibacteriota bacterium
ACACTCTTTCCCTAACACTGCTCTTCCGATCTAGCGCCGGCTTTGCCGGCGCAACCCTTCGGGGGGAGGAATCGGAAGGGGGGCGGAGCCCCCCTCCGAATAACTATGCGCGTCCCCGTCGTCGTCAAGGTCGGGCTCTTCGCGCTGGCGGTGATGGGGATCTATACCTACTACGCCAACTCCATCCCCCAGATCCAGTCGGCCCTGCCCGAGGAGATCTCCCTCGAGGCGGAGACCGTCACGCCGGAGCAGCTGGTCCGGGTGGGGGAGGAGCTCTTCAAGGGGAAGGGGACGTGCGAGGTCTGCCACCGGATCGGCCAGGTGGGCGCCCGGGCGCCCGATCTGGCCGGGATCGGGGGGCGGGCCGGGACCCGCCGGCCGGGCGTGAGCCCCACGGCCTACCTCGTGGAGTCGCTCCTTCAGCCGGGCGCCTACGTGGTGGAGGGCTTCCCGAACATCATGCCCCGGGTGGACCGCCCCCCCATCGGGCTCAACCGGTCCGAGCTCTGGGCGGTCGTGGCCTTCCTCGAGTCCCTGGGGGGCGAGGTGCGGGCGAGGCTGGACGACATCCCGAAGACGGCCGGGGTGCCGGCCGGCGAGGCCCCCGTAGCCGAGCTGAAACTCCCGGGGGACCCCGAGGCGGGCAAGGCCATCTTCATGGGGAAGGGCGGGTGCGTCGCCTGCCACAAGGCCGGCCCCCTCGGCGCCTCCCCCGTGGGCCCCGATCTCTCCGAGATCGCCAAGATCCAGACCCCCGAGTACATCATGGCCAAGATCCTGAACCCCGCCGCCATGGGGACGGTGGCGGGCTACCCGGCCGGCGTGATGCCGCCGACCTTGGGGCAGACCCTGACCGCCAAGGAGTACGTGGACCTGGTCTCATTCCTCCTGACCCTGAAGGGCGGCGCATGAAACGCCTCCTGGGGTCGAGATTCCTCCAGGCGATCCTGGTCCTCGTCGTCACCTTCGTGATCTTCCGCTTCGGGATCCAGCCCCCGGCGCCGTGGAGCGTGGTCACGCTCTACATGGCCATCGTCCTCCTCTCGGTCCTGGTGTGGGTCTCCGCGGACTCCGATTCCTGGCGGGCGTTCCTCGCCCCCATCCGGGCGACCCTCGTGGAGGAGCGCCGGCGCCCGCTCCTCTACGCCCTGCTGGGGCTCCTCCCCCTCGGGGTCGGCTACTACGCCTACCTCCAGGCGGCGCCGAGGACCGAGGCGCCGGTCGAGCTCCGGGTGATCCACCCCGCGCCTCCGTCCTCCATCACCTTCCGGGGCAAGACCCTCGACATCCAGGGCCTCGAGAACCCCCTCCGGAAGGACGCGGCCACGCTCGAGCAGCACGTGCGCGAGGGGGGCACGATCTACGTCAGGAACTGCGTCTACTGCCACGGCGACAACCTGGACGGCCAGGGCCACTTCGCCCACGGCTTCAGCCCGCCCCCGGCGAACCTCGCCGATCCCGGGACCATCGCCATGCTCCAGGAGTCGTACGTCTTCTGGCGGATCGCCAAGGGCGGGCCGGGGCTCCCCAAGGAATCGACCCCGTGGAACTCCGCCATGCCCGCCTGGGAGGATCGGCTCAGCGAGGAGGAGATCTGGAAGGTCGTCCTCTACCTCTACGCGGCCACCGGCCAGGAGCCCCGCCGCTGGGAGCACGCCGGGGGGCCGGGTCCGGCGGTGGCCTCGGGCGGCGGGCGGCCCCCGGGGAGGACCCTCCCCGGTCCGGCCGCGGCCGAGGCCCAGCAGGCGGGGGATGTCGCGCTGGGGCGGCGGGTCTACGAGCGGAAGTGCGCCTACTGCCACGGCCTCGAGGGGAAGGGGGACGGCCCGGCCGCCGAGCTCCTGCACCCCAAGCCCCGCGACTTCACCCGCGGTCTCTACAAGATCCGCTCCACCCCCTCGGGCCAGGTGCCGACCGATCGGGACCTCTTCGAGGTGATCACCAGGGGGATGCCCGGGACCTCGATGCCGGCCTGGCCGATGCTCCACGAGAGGGAGCGCTGGGCCCTGGTCGCCTACATGAAGACCCTCTCCGATCGTTTCCAGGGGGAGCCGCCGAAACCCGTGGCGTTCCCCAAGCAGATCCCCGTCTCGGAGGCCTCCATCGCCCGGGGCAAGGAGATGTACGAGGCGATCGAGTGCAACAAGTGCCACGGCGACGCCGGCCGCGCCGACGGGCCCTCCGCCCCCGAGCTGGAGGATGACTGGGGGCACCCGATCAAGCCGGCGAACCTGACCCAGCCCTGGACCTTCCGGGGCGGGCCCAGGCGGGAGGACATCGTCAGGCGCCTGGCCACAGGCCTCATGGGCACGCCGATGCCCACCTTCGGGGAGACCGTCCAGGACTATAAGGAGTACAAGAAGGGCGAGTCGGAGGAGAAGCAGGACCCCAAGGTCTGGGCCGAGTGGAAGGACGCCAACCTCTGGGACCTGGCCAACTACGTCCGCTCCCTCGGCCCGGAGCGGCCGAACTGGGCGACGTTCCTGGTCGTGAGGGGGGTCGAGGGTGAGATCCCCCTGGACCCGACCGCCGAGTTCTGGGAGCGGCAGCCGGCCGCGAACATCCCCCTGGTCGGCCAGGTCATCCAGGACCCCCGGGAGTTCGCCCCGACCGTCGCCCAGGTCTCGGTGCGGGCCGTCTACACCTCGGAGGAGGTCGCCTTCCACCTCGCCTGGGACGACCCGACCCCCTCCAAGCCGGACCCGGCCAAGAAGGTCTTCGCCGACGCCGTTGCCATCCAGCTCCCGGTCAAGCTGGAGCCGACCGAGCGCCCCTATTTCCTGATGGGGGACGGCGCCAGGCCCGTCTACCTCCTGACCTGGCGCTCCGACGGGGGGGTGGGCGAGGCCAACGTGACGGGGCTCGGGAAGCTGACCCCCCAGCGCGGCGAGGCGGTCCAGGCCAGGGGCCAGGTGGCCTACGCGGACGGCCGGTACCGGCTGGTGATCAAGCGGCCCCTCGAGACCGGGGACGCCAACGATTTCGCCTTCCCCGCCCGGGAGTTCTTCCCCGTCGCCTTCTTCGCCTGGGATGGGTCCAGCGGCGAGCAGGGGTCGAAAGGCTCGATCTCCTCGTGGTATTATATTCGTGTAGAGGCCCCCCCCTCCCGGCGTCAGTTCGTCATCCCCCCACTGGTCGTGCTGCTGGCGGTGGTCGCCGAGGTCCTGGCGGTCCGGTGGGCCCGGCGTCAGGGGGCGGGGAGCCGCTAACGTGAGAGAAGGGAGGAGGGAAGACCCATGCGGACACGCGCACTGATCGCGGTGAGCCTGATCGGGCTCCTGGCGCTCCTGCTCTTCGGCCTCGAGCCCAGGGCCGGGGCTCAGGGCGGGGGGACCGTCGTCGGCGAGGTGAAGTACCAGGGGACCCCCCCGGCGCCCGGGATGCTCAAGGTGACCAAGGACACGGAGGTCTGCGGCAAGGAGAAGACCTCCTCGGAGCTCGTGGTCGGGCCCGACAAGGGGATCCAGTGGGCGGTGGTCTCGGTGACCGGCGCCAAGGGGAGCCCGCCCAAGCCGGCCAAGAAGCCCGCCCTGGACCAGAAGGGGTGCGAGTTCCACCCCCACGTCCTCCTCGTCCCGGCCGGGGCCGAGGTGGACATCCTGAACTCGGACGGTGTGCTTCACAACATCCACACGTTCTCCACGGCCAACGCCCCCTTCAACAAGTCGCAGCCGAAGTTCAAGAAGGTGATCGAGGCCAAGTTCGACAAGCCCGAGATCGTCAAGGTCAAGTGCGACGTCCACGGCTGGATGGGGGGCTGGGTCGTGGTGATGGACCACCCCTGGCACGCCGTCACCGACGCGAAGGGGGCCTTCAAGCTCGAGAACGTCCCGGCGGGCAAGCACAAGGTCGAGGTCTGGCACGAGACCCTGGGCAAGGTCGCCAAGGAGGTGGAGGTCAAGGCGGGCGCCGAGACGCGGGTCGCCTTCGAGCTGGGGAAGAAGTGACCCGGTGCGGCCCCCGGGAGGCGGCGGTCCCGAGCGGAACGTTAAGCGGAGCGGCGCGGGTCCCCGTCGTGAGCGAGCCGGGTGGGGAAGCCGACAGGCGAGCGGAAGACAAAGAGGAGGGGCCCCGCCCGGCGAGCCACAGACGGGTGCGCCGCGGAGCGTGTGGAGCGAGGGGCCGACGCCTCCAGCGGGGCGGCTAGCCTATGAACCGCTTCAGGTTCTTGAGGTAGTAGGCCAGGAGGCCCGAGACGAGCAGCGAGATCGCGGCGATGACGAGGGCCCGCACCTCGCCGGTGGCGCGGTAGTCGAGGACCTCCCGGATCGAGAAGACGAGACCGAAGACAATGGCCGTCCCGATCAGGAGCCTGTGGGCCGCGATGAGCCGCATGGTCGTGGGCCGGCAGCAGTGTAACACGGTTTGGGGCCGAGTCGCGTTTTCGCGGAATTTCCGCCTTGACACGCGGGCTTGCCGGACGATAATTGTGGAGGATTTGGGGCAGATCACTCACATTGCTCGGCCTTGCCGTGGTCCGGGGGGCCAGCGCCCTCCCCGATCCCGTTCCCCCCATTCCAAGGTGGTGAGCACGATGGGTAGACCGTCATGTTGAGGTGGCTGCCGGAGAACGTCTCCACCTACGGGCAGGAGATCGACTTCCTGTTCTATCTCATCTACTACATCACGGGAGGGATCTTCGTCCTGGTGGCCGCGGCGATGATCGTCTTCCTGGTGCGGTACCGGCACCGGGAGGGCCGGCGGGCCACCTACACCCACGGGAACACCACCCTGGAGATCGTCTGGACGATCGTCCCGGCCCTGATCCTGGTGGTGCTGACCCTGCTGAGCGTCCCCACCTGGAGCCGGATCAAAAGCCACGTGCCCCAGACCGATCTCCAGATCCGGGTGACCGCCAAGCAGTTCAACTGGGAGGTCACCTACCCCGGGCCCGACGGCCAGTTCGGGACCGCCGACGACCTCGAGCTGGAGAACGAGGTCCACGTCCCGGTGGGCAAGCCCGTCCGGGTGATCCTCGCCTCCAGGGACGTCATCCACAGCTTCTTCGTGCCCCAGCTCCGGTTCAAGCAGGACGCCGTCCCCGGCCGGGATATCATCGAGTGGTTCGAGGTGACCAAGCCGGGCCGGTACGAGATCCCCTGCGCCGAGCTGTGCGGGTTCGGGCACTCCGGGATGAAGGGGTGGCTCTACGCCCACCCCCCCGAGGAGTACGAACAGTGGGTCCGGGAGCGCTGGCCCTCGTCCTGAGCCGAGGGACAGGCCTGTCCCGGCGCATCGGGTGAGACCCTAGCGCGAAGGAGAGACGGGGAGCGATGGCTAACACGGCAGCGACGGCCATGACGCATGGTCATCGGGGGAGTCCTGGCCCTGCTCATCCGCTGGCAGCTGGCCTGGCCCGAGACGCCGGTGCCCGGGTTCCGGTGGGTCCCCGAGCCGTACATGTTCGGGGGGATCATCCCGCCCGAGACCTACAACATGCTCTTCACCATGCACGCCACCCTGATGATCTTCTTCGTGATCATGCCGATCCTGGTGGGGGCCTTCGGGAACTTCCTGATCCCGCTCATGGTCGGGGCCCGGGACATGGCCTTCCCCCGGCTGAACATGCTCTCCTTCTGGCTGGGGGCCGTGGCGGGGGCCGTGATGCTGGCCGGGTTCTTCGTCCCCGGTGGTCACGCGGCCTCTGGCTGGACCGCCTACGCCACGCTCTCGGCCAAAGGGGTGTACACCGGGGTGGACTGGGGGCAGAACCTCTGGCTGATCAGCCTCATCATCCTCTCCGCCTCCTCGATGATGGGCGCCATCAACTACATCACCACCGTGGTCAACATGCGGGCCCCGGGGATGACCTTCTTCCGGATGCCCCTGGTCATCTGGTCGCTCTTCATCACCGCGATCCTGGCGCTCCTGGCCCTCCCGATCCTCGCCTCGGCCTCGGCCATGCTCCTGTTCGACCGGACCCTGGGGACCCACTGGTTCCTCCCCGAGGGGGGCGGGGACCCGCTCCTCTGGCAGCACCTCTTCTGGTTCTTCGGCCACCCGGAGGTCTACATCCTGATCCTCCCGGCCATGGGGATCGCCTCGGACGTGCTCTCGACCTTCTCGCGGAAGCCCATCTTCGGCTACCGCGCCATGGTCTACTCCATGCTGGCCATCTGCTTCCTGTCCTGGATCGTGTACGGCCACCACATGTTCATCAGCGGGATGAACCCGACCA
>JACPHL010000027.1 GCA_016188625.1 Candidatus Rokuibacteriota bacterium
ACCTGATCGGGGCCTTCCACCAGCCCCGGCTCGTCCTGATCGACCCCGAGACCCTGACGAGCCTCCCCGACCGGGAGTACCGGGCGGGCCTGGCCGAAGTGATCAAGTGCGGGGCCGCCCTCAGCGCCGAGCTGTTCGGAACCCTCGAGGCGCGGCGCGGGGCCCTGCTCCGGCGCGACCCCGGGGTCCTCGAGGAGGTCATCGCGGCCTGCTGCGAGCTGAAGGCGACCATCGTCGAGCAGGACGAGCGCGAGGAGAGCGGGCTCCGGATGCTGCTCAACTACGGCCACACCGTTGGCCACGCCCTCGAGGCCCTGGGCGGGTACAGGGCGACCCTGCCCCACGGGGAGGCGGTCGCCGTCGGGATGGTGGCGGCCGCCCGCCTCGGGGAGCGGCTCGGGCTGACGGAGCGCGAGGCCGTGGAGCGCCAGGTCGCCCTGATCCGGGCCGCCGGGCTCCCCGCGGCCTTCTCGGCCCCGTCCCCCGGCGAGGTGGTGGAGGCCCTCCGCCACGACAAGAAGGCGCGGGGCGGCCGGGTCCCCTTCGTCCTGCTGAAGGCGCTGGGGCACGCGGAGGTCTGCTTCGATGTCCCGGTTGAGGTGGTGCGAGAGGTGCTGGAAGGGCTCTACGAGGCTCCTGCGCCCGCACGGGGGGCCTGAGGGGAGGGGATGCGACCGATGCCGTGGCGAGCGATCGCGACGATGCTGGTGATCTGGTTCTTCCTGATCGGGGGAAGCTGCAAGGGGCCCAGCCGCGAACAGAGCGTGTCGAGCGCCTCCGGGTTCCGGATCTTCGTCACGGCCGACCCGAACACCATCCGGATCGCGGTAGCCCCCGCCACGATCGGCGGGTGTTCGGTCATCACCGCCAAGGTCTTCAACACCAACGGGCAGCTCGTGGACGGGGTGTCGGTGACCTTCACAGCAGCCCTTGGGGTCTTCGTTGTGCCCGGCTCTACCACCGAATTGTTGGGCGCGGACACGAAGACAACAATCAACGGGACTGCCACTACGGCGCTTTGCGCCAAGACGCAGGCTGGGACCTCCGTGGTCACGGCCACCGTCGAGGACGCCTCGGACACACACGGCCATCGTGACTTTCTTCTAGTCGGACGCAACTGGACAGCGCGAGGAGAGGGGCAGGGATGAGAACGACCGGATGGCTGGGATGGCGCAAGGCGGCCGGCGCGGGCCTCGGAAGGCGCATAGCGGACTTCGCGGGTGTCCTCTTTCTCACCGGTTTGCTTGTGGGTGGATCCTGCACGTCCAACGACGCGACCAAAGGCCCGAGCTTCCCCTCGACCATCGCTGGGTCAGGGAACCCTGCCGCTCTTATTTTGAGGGCGAGCGCCAGCTCGGTCGCATGTGGTGGTACGGTCACGCTGACTGCACTCGTCGTCACCTCGACCGGGCAGCCGATTGCCGGTGTCACGGTTGTCTTCGAGGCAGACATGGGCAGCGTCAGCCCGACGTCCGCCACGACGAACCCCGGCGAGGCAACCACCACCTTCACCGCGACCTCATCCCTGATCCCCACATGCATTACAGGAGCGAGCGGAGCCACTGAGGATGCCGTAGTTAGAGGCACCGCTGCCGGCACAGGGACGGCGACCGATACGATCACTCTAAAGGTCGTCAAACCCTAGGGAACTCGAGCAGACTTCCTGCGACGATAGCGTAGATCACGGGCCGCCGGGGAGAGCCGGCGGCCCTTTTCATTGGGCTCTACCGACTGTGGCGTGGGTGGGAAGCCCCGGGCGGGGAGCCGCCCCCCCCGCGATTCCCGGAAGGGCCTTTTACGGCTGCGTGGGGCGGCCGCCCAGCTCGTGGAAGAGGTCCACGTACTTGAGGGCCCGGGGGTCCACGGCGGGGCGGGCGAGGCCGAGCCGGACCAGCTCGGCGTTGAGCATCCGGCCGCTGGCCAGGAAGACGTAGGCCAGCCAGACCTCGCCGGCCTCGCGCTCCCGGTCGAACTCGAGCTGGAGGACGTCACCCCGCTGGAGCCCCAGCCAGGGCTCCCGGGCCCGGTCGAGTCCGGCCAGGGCCTGGATCCCGAGGAGCCTCACCCGCCGCGCCTCCCCCTTCACCCGGACCTCAAGGAGGGTGGGGCCCAGCAGCCGCACGAGGCGCGCCGGGATCCGCTCCCCTGACGGCTCCGGCTCCTCTGGGACCAGCTTGAGGACCTCGGAGAGGGCGATCCCGACCATCCCGCCGAACCGGCGGAACTTCAGCTGCCCCTCCTCGATCCAGAACCCCTTCACCTTGATCGTGTCGCCGGAGGCCATCTCGAGGAGGTGCGGCTTGGTGGATGAGCTGACGGCGGGGAGGACCCGCTCGGCCTTCGGGGGCTCGGGGGGTGCCTGAGGCGGCAGGGCCGCGACGGTGAAAGGCGGCGGCGCGGCCGACGCCGCGGCCGGCGCGGGAAGGGGGGCGATCGGCGGGTCAGGGACCGGAGTCGGGGGCGGCTCCGGGGCGGCCTGGGGAAGGGCCGCTTCCGCCGCATCGGTCGGGGCCACCGGCGCGGCCGGCGCCGACCATTCGTCCGCGGGAGTCCTCCCCGGCGCGCCGTCGGGCGCCGCGGCCGGCGCAGGCACGGGCTCCGGGGGCGCCGCGGCCAGGATCGGCGGGGGCGCCGGCCACTCATCCCGCGGCGCCCTTCTCGGCTCGCCGCCCCGAGCGGCCTGGGGCTCCGCCGGGAGCGGCTCGGCGGCCGGGGGCGATGCGGCGAGCGGGGGCGGCGGCGGGGCCGCCCGCTCCCCCTCGCGCTTCACGACGAGCCAGGCCTCCGGCCACCCCTCGCCGTCCGCCGGGAGCCTCAGGATCCCGGCGACCTCGCTGGCGGGGATGGTGAAGCTCCCCTCGTCCAGGATCACCCTGAGCCGGCCTCCCTCCGGCCTGACCTCGGAGACCTTCAGGTTCCCACCGCTCCTGAGGGAGAGGTAGTGGCTGGCCGCGGCCCGCCGCCTCGTGGCGCTGAAGCCCTCGCTCAAGAGCGGCGGGATCGGCGCGCGGGGCCGGAGACCGGGGGGGAGGTCGGGCCGATCGGGGACGATCTGGAGCACCTGGGCCTTGGGGATCTTGATCCGCCCGCCGTACTTCTCGAAGACGATCTCCCCCTCCTCCTCCCGGTAGGCGTCCACCACGATGGGGTCACGGTCGTAGTCGAGGTAGAGGAGGTAGGCCCGAGGCTCGGCGACCGCCTGCGCCTCAGGCCGGGGGCGTGGCGGCTCGGTCTCGGGCGGGGGGTGGGCCTCGAGGGCGGGAGAGGCGAGCGCTCCGTAAGCCACCAGCAGCGCCAGGAGCGCCAGCGCGGGCCAGGGTCGGCACATGGGCCCACTATACACCGATCGGCCATGGTTTCGCGACGATGACGGACAGGGGCCCCTCGGGCACCGTCCGGCCGAGACCTGTATGCCATCCGATACAGCTGGATCCGACGTGACGGGAGAGCGTTGGCCCGAGGCCAGGACGGGTCACAGGCTCGTCGGAGGTTGCATCTCCGGGCTCGACTCTGCTACGATCTCCACACTCGGCTCCGCATCTCGCGACGGATCGCGGGAGTAGCTTCGGAGTGGGAGCGATGGCCTCGTTCTGGCAGGATCGGCCGACATTCGTGACCGGCTCCACCGGCGTCCTGGGCGGCTGGCTGGTCCGCCGCCTCCGGGACGCGGGCGCCCGCGTCGTGGGCCTGGTCTGGGACCCGATGTTCCAGACCGCGCTCGAGCCGTCCGGGATGTACGAGGGGATGACCGTGGTGCAGGGCGACGTCCGCGACCGGCCGCTCCTCGAGCAGACCCTGCACGACCACGAGATCGATACGGTCTTCCACCTGGCGGCCCAGACCGTCATGAGCGTCGCCCACCGGAGCCCGGTCGAGACCTTCGAGACCAACGTGCAGGGGACCTGGGCGCTCCTGGAGGCGTGCCGGAAGAATCCGACCGTCAAGCAGGTCGTCCTGGCCTCCTCGGATCTGGTCTACGGCTCCGGGGCGGCGGTCCCCTACACCGAGGAGATGCCGCTCGTGGGCCGGCACCCCTACGACGCGAGCAAGGCGTGCGCCGACCTGATCGCCCAGGCCTACGCCGCCACCTACGAGCTGTCGGTCGCCCTCACCCGCTGCGGCAACTTCTACGGCGGGGGGGACCTGAACTGGAACCGCATCGTCCCCGGGACGATCCGCTCCGTGATGCGCGGAGAGCCGCCGGTCATCCGCTCCAGCGGCCACTACGTCCGGGACTACTTCTACGTCGAGGACGCCGCCGCGGCCCACGCCTTCCTGGCGGAGCGGCTGGCCGAGAACCCCGACCTCCGCGGAGAGGCGTTCAACTTCTCCAACGAGACCCCGGTCACCGTCCTCGAGTTCGTCCGGCGGATCGCGCGCCTCATGGGGGCCGACCTCGAGCCCCGGGTCCTGGACGAGGCGACCTACGACGTCTCCGAGCAGTACCTGAGCGCCGCCAAGGCCCGGCAGGTCCTTGGGTGGAAGCCGCTCTTCACGCTGGACGACGGCCTGCGGCGCACCATCGACTGGTACCGGGAGTTCCTCGCCCACGAATGATAGTCGAAGGGGGGGTCTCCCCCCAACCGAACACCCCACCGGGCCTATCGGCCCGGCGGGGACCCCGTTCGGACGGCCCTCCCGGCAAAGCCGGGGCGTTCGCCCTTCGGCGAACGCTTCGGGCCTCGAAGAGCCTCCCCCCAGGTTGCGCCGGCGAAGCCGGCGCTCGGAGCGGACCATTTCGTACGCGGGTCTAGGGTCCGGAGCGTGCGGGCGCACAGCCAGGATTCTTCATGAACACCGCCGGCGGACGGCGGACGGGTGGCGCGCCGGGCGGGGCGCCCCACGAGGCGAGCCGGGGGACCCCACACCGGGCGGGGGTGGCGAGCCGAGTGGGGCTGCCCGGTGCGACAGGACCCGTCCGCCTCGCGGGAAGCCGTTCGTGAACAAATCCCGGATAGCGTGACTCGGCGGCGGCCCGGCGGCGATTGACAGGTCGCGGCGGCGTTCCGTATAGTGGGCATGTCCTATGCCACCCCGGGAATCCGCCGAGATCGACGACGAGATCCGCCGCCACGAGGCGCGCCTGGCCCGCGACCCCACCCCGCACGCCTTCGCCGCGCTGGCCGAGGCCCACCGCCGGGCCGGGAGGGCGGCCGAGGCCCTCGCCCTCTGCCGGTCGGCGCTCGAGCGCTTCCCCGATCATGCCGGCGCCCGGTTCGTCCGCGTGAAGGCCTGCCTCGACCTGGGTGACCTGGAGGCCGGGCGGGCGGAGCTCGAGCGGCTCCTGGCCCGGGAGCCCGACCATCAGCCCGCCCTCCGGATCGCGGTGGATCTCGCCCTGCGCCGGGGCGCGGCCGAGGCCGCGGTCGGGTATCTCCGGCGGCTCGCCGACCTCGAGCCGTCCGACCGGGCCATCCAGTCGCGGCTCCGGGCCCTCGAGGCGGTCGTCGGCACGCCCGCGGAGCCCGACGGGCTCTCGTCGTTCCTGGCCGACGACCTCTTCGCCACCGTCACCTTCGGGGACCTCCTCCTCGCCCAGGGGCTCTACGACGAGGCCACGGCGGTCTTCGCGCGGGTCCTCCTCCGGACCCCCGATCACGCCATCGCGCGGGAGCGCCTCGAGGCCGCGCTCGGCCGGCGGGCCCAGGGCCGCCGCCCGAGGGGATAGCCGCCCGCGAGGACACGCCATGCAGGTCTCGACCAACGACTTCCGCAAGGGGATGAAGATCGAGTTGGACGGGGCGCCGTACCTCATCGTGGACTTCCAGCACGTCAAGCCCGGCAAGGGCGGGGCCTTCGTCCGGACCAGGCTGCGCCACCTCCAGCTCGGGAGCGTCATCGACCGGACCTTCCGGGCCGAGGAGAAGGTCCCCCTGGCCGACTTCGAGGAGCGGCGGGCGCAGTTCCTCTACCGGGACGAGCGCCTCCACTTCATGGGCCTCGACACCTACGACCAGCTCGCCCGCTCCGAGGAGGAGGTGGGGGAGGCCGCGCTCTACCTGAAGGAGGAGACCGAGGTCACGCTCCTCTACCACAAGGGCGCCCCCATCGGCGTCGAGCTCCCCACCTTCGTCGAGCTCAGGGTGGTGCGGACCGACCCCGGCCTGCGGGGCGACACGGCCTCGGGCGGGTCGAAGCCGGCGACCCTGGAGACGGGGGCCGTCGTCTCGGTCCCGCTCTTCATCGGCGAGGGCGATACCCTCAGGATCGACACCCGGACGGGGGCCTACATTGAGCGGGTCGCCTCGGGGTAGCCGGATGACCCTGAAGGAGATCAAGGCCCTCCTGGAGCTGCTCCAGCAGTACGGGCTGACCGAGATCGAGGTGGAGCACGGGGGGAGCCGCGTCCGGCTTCGACGGGAGGTGACGGCCCCGACCCCGGTGGCGCACCCGTCGCCGGTCCCGGTCGGGGCGCCGGCCGAGCCGGTCGCGCGGGGGGCCGAGGCCCGCCCCTTCGTGACCGTTGAGGCCCCCATGGTCGGGACCTTCTACCGGGCCCCGTCCCCCGACGCCGAGCCGTACGTCCGCGAGGGCGACCCGATCAAGGAGGGCCAGGTCATCTGCATCATCGAGGCGATGAAGCTGATGAACGAGGTCGAGTCCAAGGTCGCCGGCCGTGTCGTGAAGGTCCTGGTCGAGAACAGCCAGCCCGTCGAGTACGGCCAGCCGCTGTTTCTCGTCGAGCCCCTCCCGTAGGGATGTGTTCCGCCTCTGGGGAGTCCGTCCCCCGGCAGGCCCCGAAGCCGGACGCTGAAAGGGCGCCCGGTCCCCCCGGGGGAGGTGTCGGCCCCGAGCGGAACGTTAAGCGGAGCGGCGCGGGTCCCCGTCGTGAGCGAGCCGGGTGGGGAAGCCGGCTCACGGGCTCAGAACGAAGGAGGAGGGGCCCCGCCCGGCGAGCCAC
>JACPHL010000262.1 GCA_016188625.1 Candidatus Rokuibacteriota bacterium
AATCTTGGGGGGAGGGAGGGCCCGATCCGTTCGCCGAAGGGCGAACGGCCCGGCTTTGCCGGGAGGGCCCTCGGATCGGGGTCCCCGCCGGGCCGCAGGCCCGGTGGGGTGATCGGTTGGGGGGCGGCAGCCCCCCTCCGAGGGAACTCAGGGCTCGCGGAAGCGGTTGACGATGGGGAGCCGCCAGTCCCGGCCGAAGGCCCGGGGCGTGATCTTGATCCCGACCGGGCTCTGCCGGCGCTTGTACTCGGAGCGGTCCACCATCTCCACGACCCGGCGGGCCGTCGCCTCGTCGTGGCCGAGGGCGATCAACTCGTCCAGCGAGCGGCTCTCCTCCACGTAGGCCTCGAGGATCGGGTCGAGCTGCTCGTAGGGCGGCAGGGTGTCCTGGTCGGTCTGGTTCGGCCGCAGCTCGGCCGAGGGCGCCCGCGCCAGGATGCTCGGGGGGATCACGGGCCGGCCGTCCCGCCCGTTCCGGTGGCGGGCCAGGGCGTAGACCAGGGTCTTGGGGACGTCCTTGATCACCGCGAAGCCGCCCGCCATGTCCCCGTAGAGCGTGCAGTAGCCGACCGCGTACTCGCTCTTGTTCCCGGTGGTGAGGACGAGCCAGCCGAACTTGTTGGAGAGCGCCATCAGGAGGGTGCCGCGGGTCCGGGCCTGGAGGTTCTCCTCGGTCACGTCCTCCTTGAGCCCCTTGAAGGGTCTGGCCAGGAGCCGCCGGAAGGCGCGGAAGACCCCCGTGATGGGGAGGGCGAGGAACTCGATCCCGAGGTTCCGGGCCAGGCGCCGGGCATCCCGCCGCGCGCCCGCCGAGGAGTAGGGGGACGGGAGCCAGACCCCGACCACGTTCTCCCGCCCGAGGGCGTCCACGGCGATGGCGGCCGTGAGGGACGAGTCGATCCCGCCGGAGAGCCCGATCACCACCCGCCGGAAGCCGTTCTTCCGGACGTAGTCGCGGGTCCCCAGCACCAGGGCCTGGTAGACCTCGGCCACGGGCTCGAGGGGGACGACCGCGCGGGGCGGGAGCGACGGCCTGGGGGCGGACGGGAGCGGGTCGAGGGGGACCCGGCGGACCTCGGCGCCCTGGAGCTTCTCCTTCCGCCGGCGGGAGTCCTGGAGCCGGGCGTTGAAGACGGCGCCGACGTCGAGGTCGGCCACCACCAGATCCTCCTCGAACGGCCGGCCCAGGGCGATCTGCTCGCCGCGCTCGTTGAAGACGAAGCTCGATCCGTCGAAGACCAGCTCGTCCTGGCCGCCGACGAGGTTGCAGTAGGCCAGGCAGACCACGTGGTCGGCGGCCCGGGTCGCGAGCATCTGCTCCCGGAAGCGGGCCTTGCCGGCGTGGTAGGGGGAGGAGGTGATGGTGATGATGACCTCGGCGCCGGCCAGGGCCTGGGCGGTGGTGGGGCCGGTGGGGAACCAGATGTCCTCGCAGATGTTGACCCCGAAGACGGTCTCCCCGCGCGCGAAGACGGGGGTCTCCGTCCCGGCCTGGAAGTAGCGGTTCTCGTCGAAGACCCCGTAGTTAGGGAGGTACTGCTTGTGGTAGACGCCGGCCAGGCGCCCGTCGTGGATGACGGCGGCGGCGTTGAAGATGTCGTCCCGCCGGTCCACGAACCCCACGACCACCGTGAGCCCGCGCGAGGCCCGGACGACCCGCTCCAGGGCGCGGAGGTTCCCCTCGATGAAGGCCGGCTTGAAGAGGAGGTCCTCGGGCGGGTAGCCGGGGATGGCCAGCTCGGGGAAGGCCAGGAGATCGACGCCCAGGGCGCGCCCCTGCTCGATAACCGCGAGGATCTTCCGGGTGTTTCCCTCGAGGTCCCCGACGGTGACGTCGATCTGGCCGAGCCCGATCCTGAGGCGCCGCACGGTGCCCCTTTCGACCCCGATTATATACCCCGCGCGCGCCTTGACCAAAAATCCGCCGGCTGCCATGATGGAGGACGCCATGGAAGGGCACACCCCGAAGAAGCCCTGGTACCCCTGGGAGGTCCCGCCCGGGGCCGAGACCCGGAGCTGCGAGGCGTGCGGGCGGCCCACCCAGATCCCCTGGATCCTCCGCCGCGACCGCGAGCGCCGGATCTGGCGGCGCTGGATCTGCACCTCCTGCCACGCCTGGACGGAGCGCCCCGAGGAGGAGTAGGGGGCGGGACCCGCCGCATGCCCCCGAAGATCCTGGTCGTCGAGGACGAGCGCGACATCGCCGACCTGCTCCGCTACCGCCTGGAGCGGGAGGGGTTCCGGGTGGTCACCGCCGCCAGCGGGGCGCAGGCCCTCCGGGAGGTGGAGCGGGAGCGCCCGGACCTCGTCCTGCTCGACCTCATGATCCCCGAGGGCGACGGCCTCGAGGTCTGCCGCCGCCTCCGCGCGACCCCCGCCACGGCCCGGCTCCCGATCATCGTGCTCACGGCCCGGGCCGAGGAGGTGGACCGGGTGCTGGGGCTCGAGCTGGGGGCCGACGACTACGTCACCAAGCCGTTCAGCCCGCGGGAGGTCATGGCGCGGGTGAAGGGGCTGCTCCGCCGCGCCGGCGAGCCGGCGATCGAAGAGGTCCACCACGTCGGCGGCCTGACCGTGGACGTGGCCCGCCACATCGCCCGGGTCAGGGGCCGGCCGCTCCCGCTCACCCCCAAGGAGTTCGAGCTCCTGCGCGCCCTCATCGAGGCCCGGGGGCGCGTCCTCACGCGGGAGATCCTGCTGGACCGGGTCTGGGGGTACGACAAGGAGCTCCGGAAGGGGCTCCGCCAGCCGGGTCCCCGGCCCGGATAGGCTATACTGGATCCGAGATGACCGCCGGGCGCCGCCGGATCCTCTTCGTCTGCACCGGCAACTCGGCGCGCAGCCAGATGGCCGAGGCGTTCGCCCGGCACTACGGGGGCGGCCGCGTCGAGGTCGCCTCGGCCGGGACCGAGCCGCGCGGCCTCAACCCCTACGCGGTGGAGGTGATGCGGGAGCGCGGGATCGACATCTCGCATCACGCCTCGAAGCCGTTCTCCGAGGCCCAGGCCCGGACGATGGACGCCGTGATCACGGTCTGCGGCGACGCCGAGGCGCGCTGCCCCGTCCTCCCCCCCGAGGTGAAGCGCCTGCACTGGCCCCTTCCCGACCCGGCCCGGGCCCAGGGGAGCTGCGAGCAGCTCCTGGCCGTCTTCCGAGCCTCGCGCGACGAGATCGAGGCCCGGGCCCGGGACCTCCG
>JACPHL010000266.1:0-3033 GCA_016188625.1 Candidatus Rokuibacteriota bacterium
CCATAGCCAGACGAACTCCGTGCACCAGGATGAGGAGCCGTCATGTGGAAGCCTCGGGATTTTCTGAGGGTGGGTTACGGTGGGGCGGCTGAGTGCGCTTCCCGCGGCGCCTCTTAATCAGTAGGTTGCAGGTTCGACTCCTGCACGGCTCACCAATCGGATCGGGCACTTCGGCGACAGCCGGGGTGCCCGATCCGTTTGTGGTGTTACGAGGGTCCCGGAGCTGGCGCGGAGACCCGCCCATCACGCGCCGTTGACGTCCCCGGCGGAGTGATGTGCACCCGGGCGGGCCGACCGGCTTCCACCCGAACGGATACCGGAAGGTACTGCTGGACCACCCATGCCACGCTGGCGAGGTGCGCCGACGGGCTGGAACAGGTGAAGACCGAGGGCTCCGGGGCCAGCGCGAGGAAGGGCACCAGTTGGTCCGCCAGGTGGTCATCCACGGCCGCCCCGCTTCTCAGGTAGCCCAGCAGCGGCTCGGCCGTCTCGTCGGCCACGGCCTCGGCGGGGACCCCCCGCCTGCCCAGGGCCGAAAACCCTGCGAGCGCCCGCTGGCCGGTCGCCGCCAGGAAGAGGAGGCTGCCCGGTCCCAGAGCCGGGGCGTCTCCCACCGTGGTGATCTCGACCGGGAGCCCCGTGACCGAGAGCCGCTCCAGGGCCCTCTTGCGCTGCCGCTCGGCGATGGTGGCGGGGAGCCGGCACACCGCCGAGACGCCCACGATGGCCTCGGGGCGCGAGGGCCCATCCCACCGGAGCCCTTCGAGGCGGCGGCTCGGGACGATGTGGGCCTCGATCTCCCCGCCCCCTTTGGGATACCAGCCCCACCGGTGCAGCCGCACCTCCGCCTCCAGCCCGAGGAGGCGGAGCGCAGGGAGGAAGACCTCGGTCAGGTAGTGCACCGGGGGGGACCAGGGCACATGGGTCCCCCCGACGAGGGTGAGGTGAGAGGGGATCGGGGCGAGGGCCAAGGGCAGGAGCAGGGCCTGGAAGAGGAGCGAAACCGACCCGGCGCTGCCCCTGATCGCGCCCACGTCGAAGCGGTAGGGCCCCCCGCGCAGCGTGCGGGGCACGAACGTCACCGCCGTGGAGTCGAGCGCGTCGCCGGTGACCTCCGCATCGCTGATGGCGGCCAAGGCGCGGACGACGGTCAGGTGCTGGGGTTGAAGCCCGGGCTTCGGGCGCCGAATGCGGACCTGCGTCAGCGTGACCGGACGCTGGAGCGCCACGGCCAGGGAGAGGGCGGCGCGCAGGATCTGGCCGCCGCCCTCTCCATGAGAGGCGTCGATGGTCAGCACGCTTGTGGGCCCGGGCGCGCGGTAGAGGCCTTCATTGTACATCCTGGGGGGCTCGGCTGGAGGCCCCGAGGACGCGAATGGGATCGGCGTTGCGAGGCCCCGCGGGGCCGATGTACCCTTATGCCGTGAAGGTCACGCGCGTCGCGGCCTACCGCGTCGAGCTCCCCCTGCGCGAGGGGAGCTACAACTGGTCCGAGGGGAGATCGGTCCGGGCGCTGGACAGCACCCTCGTCCGGATCGAGACGGACGCGGGCCTCGTCGGCTGGGGCGAGGTCTGCCCGCTCGGCCCCGCCTACCTCCCCGCCTACGCCGCCGGGGCGCGGACCGGGATCGCGGAGGTCGCCCCGAGCCTCCTCGGGGAGGATCCCCTCCAGCTCGCCCGGATCAACCGGGCCATGGACGCGGCCCTGCGGGGCCACCCCTACGTCAGGTCCGCGATCGACATGGCGTGCTGGGACCTGCTGGGGAAGGCGACCGGCCAGCCGGTCGCCCTCCTGCTCGGCGGCCGCTTCGGCGAGGCCGTCGCGCTCTACCGCGCCATCTCCCAGGAGCCCCCCGACCGGATGGCCGGGCGGGTGGCCGAGTACCGCGCGGAGGGGTACCGGAAGTTCCAGCTCAAGGTCGGCGGCGACCCCGACGAGGACGTCGCGAGGATCCGCGCCGTGGCGGGGGTCCTCGAGCCGGGCGATCTGCTGGTCGCCGACGCCAACGGCGGTTGGCTCGTCCACCAGGCCCTCCGGGTGGTCCGGGCGGTCCGGGACCTCGACGTCTACATCGAGCAGCCCTGCCGGACCTACGAGGAGTGCCTCGCGGTCCGGCGCCACACGGACCACCCCTTCGTGCTGGACGAGGTGATCGACGGGGTCGAGGCGCTGCTCCGCGCCCGGGCCGACGGGGCCATGGACGTGATCAACCTGAAGATCTCCAAGGTCGGCGGCCTGAGCCAGGCGCGGCAGCTCCGCGACCTCTGCGTGACCCTCGGCATCGCCATGACCATCGAGGACAGCTGGGGCGGGGACGTCACCACGGCGGCCATCGCCCACCTCGCCCACAGCACCCCCGAGGCGTTCCGGTTCTCCGCGACCGACTTCAACAGCTACGTCACGGTGAGCGTCGCCGAAGGGGCGCCGCGCCGGGAGGGGGGCGCGATGGCGGCCTCGACCGCGCCCGGCCTGGGCGTCTCGCCGCGGCCGGAGGTGCTGGGGGCGCCGGTCATCGAGATCGGCTGACCGGGCGAGCGATTGCCCTCCCGCTCGCCGATGTGCTATCGTGCCGGCGTCACGGGCCGGTCGAGGCGCGGGTTGGCGGCCATGGGTTTCTCCCTAGACGGACCAGCGGGGCCTCCCCTCGGTGCCGTCCGCCACACCGTCAGGGTGGCCTTGCTGGACGGCACCGAGCTCCGGGGGGCGGTGGAGGGCTTCGATCCGCGGCGGCCGACCTTTCGGCTCCACCCTGCCCGGCCCGGCGGGGAGCCGGCGCCGAGGGACGTCGTCCTCCGGCACGTCAAGAAGGTCTCCTTCCTCCGCGACCCGGCGGCGCCCCCACCCAGGCCGGCCTTTCCCCTGACCGCCCGCCTCGTGACGGTCCGGATTCTGGATCGGGAGACGATTCACGGCGTCACCCAGGGGGCGGGGGGATCCCGGGGCGGGCTCTTCCTTATCCCCACCGCCCTCGACGAGGTCGAGCGGGTCTATGTCCCCTTCTCGGCGATCCGGGATGTCGTCTCGGTGGAGCG
>JACPHL010000266.1:3042-3451 GCA_016188625.1 Candidatus Rokuibacteriota bacterium
GGGGGAGATTCTCACCCAGCAGGGGGCCGCGACCCCCGCGATGGTGCAGCGAGTCCTCGAGAGACAACGGCTCCTCCGGGGTGGGCACCGGACCCCGATCGGCCAGATCCTGCTCGGGGCCGGCGCCCTGAGCGGGCCGCAGCTGGCGCAGGGGCTGTCCCTGCAACGGCCAGGGGCGGGCCGGCGGCTCGGGGAGCTCCTCGTCGAGCAGGGGTTCATCTCTCGGGCCCAGCTCGCCGAGGCCCTGGAGGTTCAGCGGCGGCAGTCGGCCGAGGACACGAGGCTGGGGGCGATCATGGTCGAGATGGGCGTCGTCACCCACAAGGCGATCGGCATCGCCCTGGCGATCCAGTACCAGGTCCCGTTCCTCGACCTCGCCGGCCGGTCGATCGACCCCGGGCTCCGCGAG
>JACPHL010000270.1 GCA_016188625.1 Candidatus Rokuibacteriota bacterium
TGCATGAGACACCCGGCATCGCACGCCACCAGGACGTCGGCCCCGGCGGCCCTGACGCGGTCGAGCTTCTGGCGGAGGATCGCCCCCGAGACCTCGGGGAGCCGGACCGCGAAGCTCCCGCCGAAGCCGCAGCACTGATCCGCGCCGGGCAGCTCCACGAACTCGACGCCGGGCGCGTTCCGGAGCAGGGTCCGGGGGGCGCGCGACTCCCCGAGGCCGCGGAGGAGGTGGCAGGAGTCGTGGTAGGTGACCCGCCCGCGGAAGGGGGTCTCGACGCGCTCGATCCCCAGGACCGAGACCAGGAACTGGGAGAGCTCGTAGGTCTTCCCCGCGAGGGTCTCGGCCGCCCGGGTCATGGCGGGGTCGTCGGGGAAGAGGTGGGGGTACTCGGCCCGCACCATCCAAGCGCAGGAGCCGGAAGGCACCACCACGTACTCGGACCGGGCGAAGAGCGGGATCGCCCTGGCCGCGACGCGCGACGCCTCCCGGCGATACCCCGAGTTGAAGAGGGGAAGGCCGCAGCAGGTCTGGCCGGGGGGGAAGTCCACCCGGACGCCGTGGCGTCGGAGGAGGCGGACGACCGCGACCCCCACGTCCGGGTAGAAGAGATCCACCAGGCAGGTCACCAGCAGGGAGGCGTTCACAGACATCCTCGATCGCTCCTCGCCGCGTGGGGCGCCCCGCCCGGTGCGCCACCCGTCCGACGCCCGCTGGCAGCGTTCATGAATGATCCCGGTCAGTGACGCGGCGGGGGTGCCAGGAAGACGAGGACCACGAGGGGCGCGGACCCGTCGTTCGCGAGGCCGTGCTCCACCCCGGCCGGCGCCAGCACGGCCGTGCCGGGCTCGAGCCGCTGCTCCTCCGACCCCACGCGGATCCGACCCGTGCCGTCCACCCCATAGTATACCTTGTCCTGATCGGGGTGGGCGTGCGGGGTCTGGGCCTGGCCGGGTCGGAGGCAGTAGAGGTCGAGCTGACAGCGCGGGGTGGCCAGGAGGGCGTGTTTGGCCATCTTCCCCTCGGCGAAACCGACCCGCTCGACGATCCGCACCGTCTCCATGCTCATCCCTCCCGCGTCGGGGCCCGGCCCTCGAACGACCAGGCGAGCAGTTCCACCGGATGGTGGGCCCGGATCCCGAGCCCCCGTCGGGCGAGCCCCATCCGGAGCTGGAGGAGGCAGCCGGGGTTCCCGCTGACCACCACCTCGGCGCCGGTCTCGACGATCCGATCGAGCTTTCGTTCGAGGAGCCGGTCCGCGATCTCGGGCTGAAGGAGGTTGTAGACCCCCGCCGAGCCGCAGCAGAGGTCCGCCTCCGGCAGCTCCACCAGGCGGAGCCCGGGGATCGCCCGAAGGAGCCGCAGCGGCTCGGCGCGGATCCGCTGGCCGTGGGCGAGGTGGCAGGGGTCGTGGTAGGTGACCGTGAGGGGGAGAGGGTGGGTCGGAACCGGCGCCGTTTCGGCCAGGAGCTGGGAGACGTCACGGACCCGGGCGTTGAACGCCGCGGCGGCCGCGTCTCCGGGGAGGAGGTCGCCGTACTCCAGGAGCGCCGTCCCGCACCCGGCCGCGTTGGTCACGACGAGCGCCTCCCCTCCGAAGGCCTGGAGGTTCCGCCGGGCCAGGGCCCGCGCCGCCTGGCGATCCCCCCAGTGGAGGTGGAGGGCCCCGCAGCAACCCTGCCCCTCGGGGACCGTCACGGCGAAACCGCTCCGGGCCAGGAGGCGCGCGGTCGCGGCGTTCACCTCGGGGAAGAGCAGACGCTGAACGCACCCGGCGAGGAGCGCGACCTCACCCCGCCGCGCGCCGGTCGCCGGCAGCCGATCCGGGAGGCGTTTGCCGCGGGGCGGGAGCGGGGGGAGGAGGCGCTCCAGCGCCTGGAGGCGCGGGAAGGCGGCCAGGAGCCCGAGCCGTCGCACGAGCCGCGAGAGGCCGAGCCGCTGGTAGAGGCGAAGGAGCCCGAGCGCCGCCCCGAGCCGGCGCGGATGGGGGAAGAGCCCGAGGACGGCCGTCCGGAGCAGCCGGTGGCCCAGGGGCCGGGAGACCCGCCGCTCGATCTGGCCGCGGACCGCCTCGAGGAGCCGGCCGAAGGGGACCCCGGAGGGGCAGGCGGTCTCGCAGGCGCGACAGCCGAGGCAGCGGTCCATATGGGTCACCAGGGCCGGGGTGAGGCCGAGACGCCCCTCCGCCGCGGCGCGCATGAGGTAGACCCGGCCGCGGGGCGAGTCCGCCTCCAGCCCCAGCACCCGGTAGCTCGGGCACTGGGGCAGGCAGATCCCGCAGTGGATGCAGTCGAGGATCCCCTCGTAGTCCGGGGGGTCGAGGGGATCGAACGCCCCGAGCGGCGCCGCCATCACAACCGTCCGACGAAGCGGCCGGGGTTGAGCAGGCCGAGCGGATCGAACTCGGCCTTGAGCCGGCGCATCACCCCGAAGGCCGGGCCGACGTCCCCCCAGACGTCGAGCCGGGGCTTGAGGGCGGCCGGCGCGTGCTCGACCACCAGCGCGCCGCCGAGCCCGGCCACGGCCTCCCGGAGCCGGACCACGAGCCGCTCATCGGCGAGCCCCTCCCCCGCGAGGCGCGCGCGGAGGGTCCCCACCCCGAGGGTGGCGGTCGCGGCCAGGGCGAGCCCGCGTTCGTGCGCAGCCGACTCCAGGAGCCGAAACCCCTTGGCCAGGTCGGTGCCGAGCAGCCCGACCCGGAGGGTCAGCGAGCGCTCCGGCTCCTCGGGCAGGGTCGCGTCGCTCACCCCGGCCCAGAACGCGGCGGCACCCGTCCCGGCCAGCCCGAGGGCGACCCCCCCGCCCTCCCGGCAGACCGCGTGGACGGCCTCGCCCTGCGCGCGGACGGCCTCCGGGACGCTCCCGATCCCGACCGCGAGGCCGGCCGGATGGGGGCAACCCACGCCGAGGCGGGTGAGCGTGGGGCCATCGACGAGCTCGAGGCGCTGGAGGAGCAGCGGGGAGTCCAAGAGCCGGAGGGCGGCCTCGAGGGCCGCCTCGGGGGACGGCATCCCGAAGACCCAGGTCGCCTCGGCCGCCGGCCGCGGATGGACGCGCAGGGTCGCGGCGGTCACGATCCCCAGACTCCCCAGGGCCCCGACGTGGAGCTTCGGCACGTCGTAGCCGGTCACGTTCTTGACCACCCGTCCCCCGCCCTTCGTCACGGTCCCGTCCGCGCCGACCACCGTGACGCCGAGGAGGAGGTCCCGGACCGTGCCGTAGCGGTGACGCCAGGGGCCGCTCGCGTTCGTGGCGATGACGCCGCCCACGGTCGCGCGCGAGGCGAGCGGCGGATCCAGGGGGACGAACTGGCCGTGGCGCTCGAGGACTCGGGCGAGCGCGCCCAGCCGGACGCCGGCCTCCAGCGTGACGGTGAGGTCGCCGGGCTCGTATTCGACGAGCCGATCCAGGCGGCGGAGGTCGATGACGAGATCCACGCCGCGGGGCGGATTCCCCCAGCCGAGCTTGGTCCGCCCGCCGACCGGGATCACGGCGAGGCGCTCCGCGGCGGCGAGGGCGAGGAGCCGGCTCACCTCCTCCTCGGTCCCCGGGGCGGCGACCCAGCGCGGGGACCGGCCGTCCACGCTCCAGGTCGTCGTCGCCGGTTCGCTCAGGAGATGCTCGGACCCGACGATCCCGCGGAGGGCGGTCTCCAGGGCCGTCATCAGACCCAGAGCCCTTCGGGGACCGGCCGCCCGCCTCCCTGGCCGACCTCCCGGCAAGCCCCCGCGGCGGGGAAGATCTTCGCCGGGTTCATGAGCCCGCGGGGGTCGAAGACCCGCCGGACGCGGGCCATCGCCTCGAGATCGCCAGCGGAGAAGAGGAGGGGGAGGCTCGACGCCTTGTCCATCCCTACCCCGTGCTCCCCGGTCACCGTCCCGCCCATGGCGATGCAGGCCCTCAGGATCGCCTCGCTGGCCTCGAGGGCCCGCTCGAACTCGCCGGCGACCCGCTCGTCGTAGCAGATCAGGGGGTGGAGGTTCCCGTCCCCGGCGTGGAAGACGTTGGCGACGAGCAGCCCGTGCCGGGCCGCGATCGCCCCGATCTCTCGCATGATCTGGGCGAGCCGGGAGCGGGGGACGACGGCGTCCTGAAGGACGTAGTTGTGGGTGATCCGGCCGAAGGCCCCCGCGGCCTCCTTCCGCCCCTTCCAGAGGAGCGCCCGCTCGGCCTCGTCCCGGGCGACCCGGAGCGACAGGGCGCCGTGGGCACGGCAGATCGCGGCCACCGCCTCGGCCTGGGCCTCCACCTCGGCCCGCGGCCCGTCCAGCTCGACGAGGAGGACCGCCTTGGCGTCGGCGGGGTAGCCGGCCTTGATCCCCGCCTCCACGGCCCGGAGGATCGGCTCGTCCATCAGCTCGAGGGCGGCCGGGACGATCCCGCGGGCGATGATCGCCGAGACCGCGGCCGCGGCCTCCTCGATCTCCGGGAAGGTGGCCAGCGCCGTCTCGACCGCCTCGGCGGCGTGGAGGAGGCGAACGACGAGCTTGGTGATGACCCCCAGGGTCCCCTCGGAGCCCACCATCACCCCGGTGAGGTCATAGCCGATCCGCTCCTGGACCTTCCCCCCGAGCCAGACCACCTCCCCCTCGCCCGTGACCACCTCGAGGCCGAGGACGTGATTGACGGTGATCCCGTACTTCAGGCAGTGGGCGCCCCCGGCGTTGGTGGCGGCGTTCCCCCCGATCGTGGAGACCATCTGGCTCGAGGGGTCCGGGGCGAAGAGGTAGCCGCGCCCCTCCACGGCCCGGGTGAGCCAGAGGTTGATGAGCCCGGGCTCGACCACGGCCAGCCGGTTGGGGAGGTCCACCTCGAGGAGCCGGTTCATCCGGTTGAGGGCGAGCAGGACGCCCCCCCGGGGGGCCATGGCGCCGCCGATGAGACCGGTTCCGGAGCCCCGGGGGATGACCGGGAGGCCCTCGGCGAGGCAGAGGCGGACGACCGCCGCGACCTGCTCCGTGGTCGTCGGGAACGCCACCACGTCCGGGGCCCCCTTGTAGTGGGTGAGCATGTCGCACTCGTAGACGAGGCACTCGTCCGGCGCGGCGAGCACCGCCTCGGGCCCCAGCAGGCGCGTCAGGTCCCGAACGATCCTGGGATCCATGTCGAGACCTCCCCGTTACAGTCTACGCCAATTCGGGGAGCCGGGCATGGCCGCGGGGACCGAGGGGGCAGACGGGGAGCGGGACAGGGGCGCCGGTCTCGCGGGCGCGGGGGCGTCGGGGTCCGGTCAGCCGGCCTCGATCCGCCAGGTGTCTCCGGAGACGAGGAGAGAGGCGATGTCCCCCGGCCCCCGGTCGGCGGTCGCCCGCTGCTCCTGCTGGAGCAGGGTCTCCTCGTAGGCGGGGGCCTCGGCGGCGAGCATCACCCCGATGGGGATCGGGAACTCGGGGTGGGAGAGCCTGGCCAGGGCGAGGGCCGCGCCGACGTCGGTCTCGTCGTGGACCCAGGGCGCGCCCTCGGGGACGTCCTTGGCCCGCACCACCCTGGGGGTCACGCCCTCGAGGACGAGGGCGCGCCGGTCGTCCACGGGCCCGAACAGGAGGGGTTGGCCGTGCACGAGCCTGAGCTCGTGGAGGAGCTTCGACTCCCGGTCGTACAGGACGTTCCAGGCCAGGTCGTTGTAGACGTTGCAGTTCTGGAGGATCTCCACGAAGGCGGCCCCCCGGTGGTTCGCCGCCCGCTTGAGGGTCTCCTCCATGTGGGGGATGTTGCGGTCCACGGCCCGGGCGACGAAGGTCGCCCCCGCCCCCAGCGCGAAGAGGCACGGGCTCACGGGCCGGTCCGCCGAGCCCATGGGGGTGGACTTGGTGACCTTGCCGAGCTCGCTGGTCGGCGAGTACTGCCCCTTGGTAAGGCCGTAGACCCGGTTGTTGAAGAGGAGGATCGTGACGTTGATGTTCCGGCGGAGGACGTGGAGGAGGTGGTTGCCGCCGATGGAGAGGCCGTCGCCGTCGCCCGTGACGACGAACACCTTCAGGTCGGGGCGGGCGACCCGGAGGCCGGTGGCGATCGCGGGGGCCCGCCCGTGGATGGTGTGGAACCCGTAGGTGTTCATGTAGTAGGGGAAGCGGCTCGAGCACCCGATCCCGGAGATGAAGACGATGTCCTCCCGGGGGATGCCGAGGTCCGGCATCATCTTCTGCACGGTGCTCAGGACCGCGTAGTCCCCGCACCCGGGGCACCAGCGCACGTCCTGGTCGGATTCGAAATCCTTCTTGGTGTACCGGGGGGCCGCCGTGGCCCCGGTGAGGTCGGCCATCACTTCTCCTCCAGGAGCTGATCGATCGCCTCGCGGATCTCCTCGCTCGAGAGGGGGAGCCCGCGGACGCGGTTGAACCCGACGGCGTCCACCAGGTACTCGGCGCGGAGCAGGCGGACGAGCTGACCGGCGTTGATCTCGGGCACGAGCACGCGCCGGTACTGGCGCAGGATCTGGCCCAGGTCGGGCGGCAGGGGGTTCAGGTGCCGGAGGTGGACGCTCGCCACCGCCCTCCCCTCCAGCCGTGCGGCGTCCACCGCCGCGGTGACGGCCCCGTAGGTCCCGCCCCACCCGACCACCAGCAGCTCGCCAGCGGGCTCGCCGTTGATGGTGGTGGCGGGGATCTCCTGCGCCACGCGCCGGACCTTCTCGGCCCGGAGCCGCACCATCAGCTCGTGGTTGTCCGGATCGTACGAGACGTCCCCGGTGATGTGCTGCTTCTCGAGGCCGCCGATCCGGTGCTCGAGGCCGGGCGTCCCCGGGCGGACCCAGGGCCGCGCCAGCGTGGCGTCGTCGCGGAGATAGGGGAAGAAGCCCTCCCGCTCGCTCCGGAAGTTGACGGGGATGTCCGGCAGGGACTTCGGGTCCGGGATCAGCCACGGCTCGGCGCCGTTGGCCAGGTAGCCGTCGCTGAGCACGATCACGGGGCCCATGTACTTGACCGCGATCCGGACGGCCTCGTAGGCGATGTAGAAGCAGTCGCCGGGCGTCGCGGGCGACAGGACGACCACCGGGCACTCGCTGTTGCGGCCGTACAGGGCCTGCAGCAGGTCGCCCTGCTCGGTCTTGGTCGGGAGGCCGGTGCTCGGCCCGCCCCGCTGGATGTCGAA
>JACPHL010000264.1 GCA_016188625.1 Candidatus Rokuibacteriota bacterium
GAAGGTCGAGCCCTCCGCGAGCTGCTCGATGGGGTACCCCCGGTAGAGCAGGACCCCCCGATCGCCGTCGATGAAGGTGATCCGGCTCTCGCACGCGGCGGTGTTCAGGAAGGCCGGATCGTAGCTCAGGAGTCCGAAGTCGTCAGCCGACACCTTGACCTGGCGGAGGTCGGTGGCCCGGATGCTCCCCTGGCGGATCGGGATCTCGTAGGTCTTCCCGGTCCGGTTGTCGGTGACGGTCAGCGTCTCCCGTCCCATGGTCGCCCCTCCCTGGCCGCGGTGGACTCGGTGCCCCTCCCGAGGAGACGGCGACGCATGGCCAGCGCCACGGCCTCGAGCCGGCTGTGGACCTCGAGCTTCCCCAGGATGTTCTGCACGTGGTTTCGCACGGTCGCCGGGCTGACGCAGAGCCGGTCGGCCATGCCCTTGGTGTTGAGCCCCTCGGCGATCAGGCGGAGGATCTGGAGCTCCCGGCGGGTCAGCTCCTCCACGACCCCCTCGGCCGGCCCCTCCTGCTCCGGGGCCTGTCCGTGGCCGTTCCGGACCAGCTCCTGGAGGCGATAAAAATAGGTGACGTCCCGGAAGACGTGGACGGTCGTCTCGAGGCCCTGGCGGCTGCCGGGGATCACCAGGGTGCTCATGTTCAGCCAGATGGGCCGGCCGTCCTTGGTCCGGGTGAGGAGGTCGTAGTTCTGGACCAGCTCCCCCCGTCGCACCATGACCAGGACGTGGCACCCCTCGTGGCAGACCCGGTTCCCCGCCGGGTCGCACCCTTCCAGGACCTCGCAGCAGCGCCGGCCCAGGACCTCCCGGGCCGGGTAGCCCAGAAGGCGCTCGGCGCCGGCGTTCCAGAGCACGATCCGCCCCTCAGGATCGACGGCCAGGACGCCGTCGGCGGTGCGCTGGAGCAGCTCCAGCGGATCCGGTCTCCTCTTCGCCCTCGTCTGTGACACGGCAACCCCTCCTCTTACGGCTATGGTCCGACGGCCTGCCCTTGAACGGCTCATCTCCCGTCTCCCTCCGCACCCGCGGCCAGCGCCCGCGAGACCGCGGCCTCCAGCTCGACGGCCGAGAACGGCTTGGGCAGGTACACAGCGGCCCCCGCCGACAGGGCCTCGCGCCGGGAAGCCCCGGAGACGTAGGCCGTGCAGACGATCACCGGGATCTTCCGCGCGCTCCGCCGGGCGTGGCGCACGACCGTCAGGCCGTCCGTCGCGGGCAGGCGGAGGTCGGTGAGGACCAGGTCGGGCTCCTCCCGGTCGATCACGTCCAGCGCCTCCTCACCGCTCAGGGTGATGAGCGGGTGGTATCCCATCCGCCGGAGGAGACGGGCGAAGGCCGCCGCCATATCCCGCTCGTCCTCCACGATGAGGACCTTCAGGCCCTTCCGGATCTGGCCCATGAGCGTCTCGATCCGGCCCTTACGCGGCCCGCGCCTTGCCCGCGGGCAGCCGCCTCAGGCCGAGACAACGCCTCTGGCAGGTGATGGCGGTAGGCGGGTCGAACGCCGTGCAGCGCATCACCCCGACCGGCCTCCCATCCCAGGCCTCCTCCTGGAACTCCACCGTGACGTCCCGCTCGAGGAACGGACACCAGAAGGACCGCCTGACGAACCGGGTCACGCCCCGGAGCGGGCCGTAGGCGATGACCAGGAGCAGGGCCACCGCCGTGGCCAACGCGAGCCCGATGATAATGAACCCGCTCTCGCCGAGCATGGCCTCCACCTCCTCCCCTAGAGGCCGGCGGCCTGCCGTCGCCGACCGACCGCCGCCAGCCGGACCCCAGGGGGCTCCGGCCGCGGCGCGTAGTAGGCGCCGGCGTGGCAGGGCCGGCAGAGGGTGAGCCCTTCGGAGACGACCTCGAGACCGTAGTTGACCCCCTCGCCGCAGAGCTGGCAGGGGACGCGGACCCGGGGCCGGTCCAGCCACCCCGGCCGGATGACCACCGGCTGAAGGCGCAACAGCTCGGCCTCGGGCATCACCCGGTAAGCCTCGATCTGGGCCTGGCGCGGGTCCGCGGCGGTGGGGGCGTAGACCCCTGCCCGGTCCCGCGCGTCGTCCCGGGCGACCACGCGGACCGCCTGCCCGGTGACGGCGTTGATGAAGGTCGCGGCCATCTTCCCGTAGTCCAGGTGCTTCAGGGTCCGCTTGCCCAGGGAGCAGCCGGTCACGGCCTGGAGGGCGTCCGAGGCGCAGCGGTCGATCTCGACGAAGACCACCAGGCCTTTCCCCATCGCTCTCGGCTCGCCGATCCCGAGGGCGCGGCAGCCCGCCATCGCCATGCGGACCCCCAGCACCTGGCCGGGGCAGAGATGACCATGGAACGTCACAGCGTCGCGCAACAGCATAGGTACTAGGGCGGGACGAGGTGTCCCACGAACCCCTCAGGTGGGGCAGGGGTGTCCCAGGTGGGGGGTCCTCAGGGCACCCCCCCTTTGGCGATCAGGGAGCGGTCACCGCCTGGGAAAACTGACGTACAGCAGATCGAGCGCCGCGAGGGGGACGAGGACGATCGGAAGGAGGACGAGCGTCGCGCCGAGGATGAGGGCGGGGAGCGTCGGGATACCGCCCTCCACCAGGAGGATCAGCCCGGCGATCCCGATCAGCAGGCCGGCCAGGCCGGCGGTCACCGCAGCCAGCAGAAACGGCCGCCCACGGGCGGGGAGCCCGAGAGCGAAGTGGCCGAGCCCCGGGACGACGCAGTAGAGGAGCGTGGAGGCGAGGGACGGCGGCAGGCCCGCGAAGAGGGACACCAGGGGCTCCGGGACCGGCTGACGGAGGAGCGCCGCCAGGCTACGGATGAGACCCAACAGGATGCCGTACGCCAGCCCGGCAGCCAGCGCGAACAGGAGGGCCACGACGCTCCAGAGCCGAAGAGGGATCGGGAACGGCTCGCCCGTCAGGAGGTGGAGGACCGCCTTCTCCACCCCTCCCACCAGGCCGGCGAGCACCCCCAGCAGGAACCCGAAGCCCAGGTAGGCGGCTGCCTGCCTGGGCAGGCTCCCGCGTGGCACCTCGAGCCGCGCGGCCGCCAGCGCCGGCGGCGCGAAGAAGAGAAGGAGGACCAGGCCCGTGCTGAGGGGGGTGGGGTTCGGCCGCCCGGTGAAGTACTGGATGGGGAAGAGGACGGCGACGATGGCCAGGCCTTGGGCCAGGATCCCCGCGCGGGAGCGGCTCACGGGCTACCGGGGGAGCCGGGCCACGCCGGCCGTCACGCCCTCGACGTGGCACGTGCGGCAGGAGAGCAGCACCTGGCTCTCCCTGGCGTGGCACCCCACGCACGTTTCCATCGCGGGACGCGCCTGGTGGCCGTAGAGCGAGCCGTGGACGAGCCCGCCGTGACAGGCCGTGCACTCGATGGCGCGGGCCAGGTGGACGCCGTGGAGGACGCGGTGAGAGCCCGTCGCCTCCGGCAGGGTCAGCGGGGCGTGACAGTGCTGGCAGGTTTCGCTCGCCACCGTCGCCCGCAGGATGGGGCCCGATTTCTCCCCCGTGAGCATCACGTAGAGGTAGCGGGTGCCGTTCAGGTGGGCCCTGAGCTCGCCCCAGGGGCCTGGCTCGGAGTGGCACTGGATGCAGGTGGCCCGCTCCCGGTGGGGGGAGCGCTGCCATGAGACATAGCGGGTCTGCATGACGTGACAGCTCGCGCAGAACCCGGGGGACGCCGTGTAGCGCATCACCCCCCAGGCCCCGACCGCCCCGATCCCGACGACGACCAGGAGGAGCAGAAGCGCCAGCCAGAAGGCCCGGGGAACCCGCACGACCAGGAAGTCCCCGGGCGGCTACCGCCGCCCCAGCACGGCGAAGCGGAGCTTGACGCCGTCCTCCAGCGCCTTCTGGAGCTGGGCCGGCGGGTCGTCCTTGTGCCAGTGGCAGCTGTTGCAGGCGTTCGGCTGCTTGGCCGGGTCGCCGCCGCCGAGCCTGATGGTGACCTCGGGCCTCACCACCCGGAAGGTGTGGACCCGCTCGTCCCCCCGGTCGGCGCTCTTGCCCGTGCGGGCCATGTGGCAGCCCACGCAGTCGGGGTGCTGCGGCGCGCCGGCGATGGGCGCGTGGCCCGTCACCGAGTCCGTGCTCACGTTCGAGTGGCAGGAGACGCAGAGGTTGTTCGGCGTCAGGCGCGTGGCGAACTTGGTCGGGGCCTCGTGCACGGCGTGGCAGGTGAGGCAGGTGACGCCGGCCTTGGCGTGGCGGGAGTCCTTCCACTCGGGGTACTGCTGGCGGTGCTGCTTGACGGATCCGTCGGGCCACCAGGCCGCGTCGTCCTTCTTGTCCACCACGACGAAGTGCGCGGTGGTCAGGTAGTCGCCGACCCTGAACCCCACCGGGTGGCTCCACTGGCCGTCGGGGCTCTGGCCGCGGGTGTGGCACTGGCCGCAGACCGACGCGGCGTAGTCGAACGGCAGCTTGGCGGGGTTGACGATGGTGCCGAACCGCTCTTCGGGCTTGGCGTTCACGTGCCGCTCGCCGGGGCCGTGGCAGGCCTCGCACCCGACGCTCAGCTCCGTCCACGTCAGGGTCGCCGGGTCGAACCCCACCACGTGACAGGAGGCGCACGACTTCCGCCAGTCGGCCGTCCCCCCCTTGTCCACGTTGTAGCCGGCCCACCGGTTGGCCTCGAAGTCCCACTGGGCGGGATAGACCTGCCACTTCTCCCCGATGTACCGCTGCTTCCACTGCACCCCGTGGGTGAGCCTGACGTCCTTCTTCTCGAACTTGCGGTGCTCGAAGGGCTGGGTCCAGTCGCCCTGGATGGCCTGGGGGTTCTTGGAGACGTCCTGGATGACCATGGCGTGGACCGTCCCCTGCCAGGAGGCGTAGATCCGGTCGTGGCACTCCCGGCACGCGCCCGACCCCACGTATCCCTGGGCCCCGGCCGGTGGCGCTGCGGTCTTGCAGGCGGAGAGGGAAAGGAGCGAGACAACCGCGAGCAGGGGAACCGCGAGGGATTGCCAGCGCCGCCCGGTGTCCACGATGATCCTCCTCCCGCGGTGAGAGGTGACGGCCAACCAGAAAGAAGCTAGCGCGGCCTCCCGATCTCTGTCAACCCTGATTCTTGCCCGAACACCCGGCGGCGAACGGACAGGCGAGAGGTCCGGGATCGCGCGGCACGGTGGCGATCGGCGGCAGCGCCTCGACGCCGAGGAGCCGGCACTCGGCGAGGAGAAACTCCCTGAGCAGCCGGGCCGCCAGCCGGTAGAACCCCTCCTCGGTGGCGGCCTCGATCCGGTCGGCGAAGGCCCCGGCCCACGCGGCGAGGTGGTCGGCCAGGAACTTCCCGGTCGCCTCCAGAGAGACGGCCCGCGCCTCCTCCCTCCCCTCGACCTGCGCCTGGGCCGTCTTCAGGAGGAGCAGCGCCATGAACTCGAGCTCCACGGCGAGGTGGTCGGGGAACTCCCCGCTCCCCTCGGCGAGCCGGAACCCGAAGGCCTCGTAGAAGCCGAGGAGGTCCGCCAGGCGATGCCCCTTCCGGGCCGCGGCGAGGGGGTCGTACTCGGTCTCGTAGGGCGTCGCGGCCAGGCCGACCCCGAAGAGACGGGTATGCTCGCCCTCCGGCGGCCGCGCGATGGCGCCCTCGGGGAGGATCGGTCCGAGGGCGAGCCGATGCCCGTCGGGGAGGTCGCGGACGATCCGGTCGAGCCCGGAAAGGGGGTCCGCCGCACGGGGCGGCAGGAAGGCCAGGGAGAGGAGCTTATAGCAGGCGCTCCGGGCGACGGTCTCGGCCAGGTCCAGGGCCATGGCTCACCTCCCCACGGCGCCGAGCTTCAGCGTGATCCAGTCCGAGATGGCCTTCCGCGCGCCGATCTCCTTGGCGCCGCCGTCCCAGGCCGCGAAGGCCACCGGAGCGCTCCTGCCGGGCCGCCAGGCGGGGTCGTTCGGGTCGCCGGCGGCGAAGGGGCGGGCGATCACCACGTGCCAGGCGCCGTCGGCGTACACCCCCTTGCCGACCGCGCTCTGCCGCTCGGTGGTCGTCAGCGTGCTGAAGCCCTCGGCGATCTGCTCCTCGACCGCGGTGCGCTTGTCGGGCTGGGAGCGGGGGTTGCCGAGGACCCAGCCGGTCAGGTAGCGCCGGGCCTCGGGGTTCGTCCACGCCGTGATGTCGTAGGGCGGCTCGCCGGCCACGAAGGGGTACCAGTCCTGCCAGGCGTTCGGGTAGAGCTGGGCGATATCCTGGAAGGTCCGATCGATGTCCTCCTGCCAGTCGGCCTTCCAGTGCAGGATCAGGACGCGCTCCCCGGGCCCGCCCATGATGATGGGGGCCGCCTTGCCCACCGGGACCATGAGCGCCACGGCGTCCCGGAAGCTGTCGGTGTACATCACCGCGTTCTTCGTGGCGTCCTTCCAGCTGATGCGGAACGCGATCCAGGTCCCGTTGTGGACCGCCTGGACCCTGAGCTGCTTGATGGAGGGGGTGAGGTTCCAGGGCTGCGCCACGGCCTGGGGCATGAGGGGAACCTGGACAGCCGGCGCCGCTTTCCAGCCGGTCCAGCCCGGATCCACGGGGATGGCGGTCTTGACGAAGGGGACCTGCAGGGCCGCCTGCTGGGCCTCGGCGGCAGCGAGGCCCAGGGCGAAGATCAGCGCGAGGAGCGCGAGGGGCAGTCGTCGGGCTCGCATGGCGTCCCCCCTTCTAGGTGATGTTGTGGCGGTAGACCTGCCGGGCCGCGTCGTAGAACGGCCGGAGGTAGTCGGGCTCCTTCACCGGAACCCGGACGATCTCCCGCCCCTTGCCGTCGTACCCCGCGGCCTCGCCGGTCGTGGGGAAGGTCCTGAACGACTCGAGGATCTCCTTGGCGTCCCCGAAGAGGTGGAGGAGCCCCAGGAGCTCGGGGTCGTCCTTCCCCCGGAGGTAGGTCTCGATGGCCCCGTCCGTGCCGGGACCGAACATCTGCCGGAGGAAACCCCGCGGCACATTGACCGGCGGGATGTAGTAGATGTTCCCCTCGAGGCCGAACTGGGGGTAGAGCGGCAGCGCCACCTTCCGCGCGTGGACGAGGAAGTCCATGGGGCGGTCGGCCCGCGCCTGGTCGGGCGGGGAGAGGAAGCCCATCAGCCGGATCTTCCCGATGCAGGTGGTGACGCAGCGCGGTTGGGTCCCCTGCTCGACGGCGGGGAAGCACCCGATGCACTTCTGGGAGATGCGGAGGACGGGGTTGTAGAGGACCTTCCCGTACGGGCAGGCCTGGACGCACTCCCGGTAGCCCCGGCAGCGGCTCTGGTCCACCAGCACGATCCCGTCCTCGGGGCGCTTGTAGATCGCCTGCCTCGGGCAGGCGGCCACGCAGGCGGGGTAGGTGCAGTGCATGCAGATCCGGGGGAGGTAGAACGACCACATGCCGTGGACCGGCATGGTGAAGTAGGCGCCGCGATCCAGGGTCCCGGCCGCCTCGTCCTCGCCGGCGTTCGGGTGGGCCCAGTCGAGCTCCTCGGGGAGGTGCTTCACCATCGGCTCCCCCGCGGGCGCGGCCTCGAAGAGGGTCTTGCCGGTGTACCGGTCCCCCTCCCAGGTCTGGGGCCCGAGCCTCTCCAGCCGGGTCACGTCCCACCCCATGGGGTAGCCGCCGTAGGGCTTGGTCTCCACGTTGTTCCAGAGCATGTACTCCTGCCCCTTCCCCACGGTCCAGGTGGTCTTGCACGCCATGGTGCAGGTCTGGCAGCCGATGCACTTGTTGAGGTCGAAGACCGCGGCAAACTGCCGGCGGGGCCGGGACTCGGGGAACGGGTACTCCATCTCGCGGCCGATCTGCCAGTTCTTGACGGTGCCCATGGCTCACCTCCTCACCTGAACGTAGTCGCCGCGGAGGAAACGCTTGAGCGCCTCGTTCTCGTAGGTCGGGCGGAAGCCGCGGGCCGCCGGGTGCCAGAGGCCCCGGCCCCCGATCCCGCCGTCCTCGGCCTTGGCGAGCCGCGCCATGGACTCCCGCGGCGCCCCATTCACCGTGTGGACATCGGGGAGGAACCCCTTCCCGATGAGCTGGCCGAAGACCTCCTTGCGGACCAGGGAGTCGGTGGACAGGGTCGGCCGGAGCCAGGCGCGCGTGACCGACTGGTGGCTGCCGTACCGGAACATCGCCTGGTAGTGGGTCAGGGAGTTCTTCGCCAGGCCGTCGGGACGCGACTCGTGCGCCTTCACCGAGCCGTGGCTCGCGCCGTACATGTTGAACCACATCCGGACCACGCCGCGGGGCGTGCCGGGGTAGTAGCGGGCCCGGCACATCATCCGCGCCACCTTGTACATGGGATCCCCGGCCTTCCAGCCGCGGTAGGGGCGATCCTCGGCCCAGCCGTCCACCCAGATGTAGTCGCCGTCCTCGATGCCGAGGGCCTTGGCGTCCGCGGGGTTGATGTCGGCGTACCCCTCGGCGAGGAACGGCGTCCGCTTATCCCGCCGGTAGACGTCGCTGAACGGCCCGAAGACGACGGCCAGGAAGTCGGTGTCGGGGCCGGTGGTGTGGGCCCCGTGGCGGTACTTGGGGGTGTGGTAGATGACCGGGTAGCCCGCCTGGACGAGCGGGCTCGCCGTCTTCTTGAGATCCGCCCACGGCATGACGACGGTCAGGACCTGGCGGACGTCGGATTTGGCGAAATCGGCCGGGGCGATCCCGAACCGGTCGGGCGGGACGGGGCGGAGGAGCGGGTGGGGCCGGGCCACGATGACGCTGGGGTGGTAGAAGGTCGCCTCCACCGGCTCCTTGTAGACCAGGAGGTTCTCCCCCAGGGTGATGAACTCGTCCTCCTCCCGGTAGAACTCCAGCCGCCCGGTCTTGGTGTACCAGGGGCGCGACTCCTGGGTCTGCTCCCACCCGGTCTGGCGCGGGGTGGTGCGGGTCATCATGAGGGCCGGGACCCCGTCGCGGGCCCGCTGCTCCAGCTCCGCGAAGCGGTAGCCCCGGGTCGCGTTGGAGGCGGCGAGGATCCGGTCGAGGTAGACCTCGACCCGCCCCTCGTGGACGAACCGCCAGTAGTCGAGGAACCGCCGGTCCCCGGTGATCCGGGCCAGGACGGCCGAGATCCCCGCGGGGACCTCGATGTCCGAGCGGGTGTCCAGGAGCCTCGGGTGCGGGGTCCGCGGGAAGACGGTCAGGAACGGGTTCGTCACCGAGGCGCACATGTCGGGGAACTTCAGCTCGTGCCAGGCGTCCGCGGGGAAGACGATGTCCGAGTACTCGCAGGTCATCGTCCACCACCACTCGCTGGTGCACCACAGCTCGATCCGGGGCAGGGTGTTGGCGATGACGTCGTAGGCGCCCTTGGCGTTGCCGAGGATCGAGTTGGAGTTGGCCACGAAGACCGCCTTGGTGGGGGCCGGCATGTGGGTCCGGCCGGTGAACATCTTCGTCCCCACCTTCAGGGGCCGGTCGCCGGCGTTGTAGTAGTGGGCCGACTCCCCCCGCCAGTAGAGCCGGGCCCTGGCCGGTCGGGCCGGGTCCGGCTCGATGTCGAAGGGGTTTTCGGCGATGTACTGGGGCAGCCCGTTGAAGAGGGCCGCCCGGTAGTTGCCGGCGTAGCTTCCGACGTTGCCGCCCTTCTGGCCGATGTTGGCGGTCAGGGCGGCCACCAGGAAGATGGCGCGGTCCTTGAGGTCGGCGTTGAAGAACTGGTTGGGCCCCATCCCGACCGGGATGAGGGTGCGGCCGCGGTTCCGCGCGATCTCGCGGGCCAGGTTGACGATCGCCTCCTGCGGGGCCCAGGTGATCTCCGCGACCTGGTCCGGGGTGAAGTTCTCGTCGAGGTAGCGGCGCACCAGTCCGAACAGGGGCGCCACCGGCACCTCCTGGCCGCTTACGGTCCTCACCGTGAACTCGCCCTCGAGGGCCGGGACGAGGCCCAGGCGGTCGAAGGGTTCGCCGACCTGGTCGCGGCTGACGGGAGCGACCCCGCCACGCCGGGTGTCCCAGACGACGAAGTCGCCCCACTCCCGGCGCAGCGCCTCGGGGACGAGCTGCCGGTCCTGGAGCGGGGAGGCCGGCGGGGCCTGGCCGGGCGCCAGGACCGTGGTGAAGGCGCCCAGCTCGGCCGGCCGATACTCGGGGATCACCTCGGCGGCCCGGAGGAGCTTCAGGGTGTCGAGGCGGACCAGGAGCGGCAGGTCGGTGTGACGCTTGACGAAGGCCTCGTCGTAGCGCCGCTCGGCGATCAGGACCTGGGCGAGGCCCAGGGCGAGGGCCGCGTCGGTCCCGGGTCGGATGACGAGCACCTCGTCGGCCTTGGGGGCTGTGGCGCTGTACTCCACCGAGACCACGACGACCTTGGTCCCCTTGAGCCGCGCCTCGGTGAGCCAGTGGCTGTCCGGCATCTTCGTCGCGATCCAGTTCATCCCCCAGACCACGATCAGGCCCGCGTGTTCGGCCGCCGAGAGGTCGAAGTCCACCGTCTGCTGGCCGGTGACCATGGGGTGGCCGGGCGGGAGGTCGGTGTGCCAGGAGTAGTTGTCCCACCCCCGGGCGCCCAGGGCCTGGTCGGGCCCGACCTTCCGGATCCACGCGTCCAGGAGGGCGAGGGCGTTGCCGAAGCGGTAGTGGCCGTAGATCCGAGTGGCGCCCAGGAGCGGCATCCCGCCGCGGACCTTGACCGTCTGGGTCCCCGCGCCCCGGGTGGCCTCGACCATCGCGGGGTCGTACCCCTGGGCGCGGAGGAGGGCCTGGCCGGATGCGCCGCTGTAAGTCGTCGCGATGTTGACCAGGGCCTGGGCGGCAACCTCCAGGGCCCGCTCCCAGGAGACCTTCACCCACTCGTCGGTGCCGCGCTGGAAGAGCTCGCCCGGGGGCCGGCCGTCCGCCCCGCGGGGGAAGCCCTGCTCCACCCACTGGAGGAAGCCCTTCCGCACCATGGGGGCCTTCACCCGCCGGTCGCCGTAGAAGCGGCGCATCATCGTGAGCCCTTTCTGGCAGCAGCGCGGCTCCCAGCGGTGCGTCGCCCGGTTCCCGTAGAGGTCGGTCGCCCTGCCGTAGCCGTAGGTGGGCTCGATCCGGACGATCACCCCGTTCCGGACGTAGGCCTCGAGGAGGCAGTTGTGGGTGTCGTTGGGGGCGCAGAGGAAGACGAACTTCGAGTCGTAGCGCCAGATGTCGCGGTAGACGGTCTCCCAGTCTCGGGCCGGGTAGTGGGCCAACGGGTTCTCCACCTTGATCGGCTCCAGGAACTGGAGCGCCCAGGCCTCCCGCGGCAGGAGGGTGAGGGCCCCGCCGAGACCGGACAGCTCGAGGAAGTGTCGCCGTGTCAGCTCCATGGTCCCCTCCGGGGTGCGTGCATCACAGCTCCTCCAGGATGGCCGGGTCGAAGGGGACGAGGTCCGCCACGGACCCGGCGAACAGGAGCAGGCGGTGGCGCACGGCTTCGGGGATCTTCGGGTACCAGCGCGGGTGGGCGAGGACGAGGGCGCGGAAGCCGAAGAAGGGCGGCAGGGTCTCCAGGATCTCCTTGTCCCCGGTCGCCGCGAGGTAGACCTCGAGGAAGCGGTGGAAGAAGCCCCGGAACGGCTCCGCGACCCCGGGCCCCTTGAGGAGGCCGAAGAAGAGGTAGTTGATGGCCAGGGCCGCGACGTCGTCGGCCGGCTCCCCCCACTCCCCCCGGCTCCGGTCGAGGACCGAGAAGTCGGTCCCCCCCCGGAACAGGAGGTTCCAGGGGTGGAAGTCGCCGTGGACCCGCGCGAGGCGGTAGGCCTTGTCGCGGAGCCGCCACCGCCACGCCACGGCGGCGTGCTCGAGCGCCTGGCAGGCGTCGGGGGGCAGGAGCGGGTACGGGTGCGGGTAGCTGTCCAGGATCCCCATCAGGCACTCGCCGTGCCCGACCAGCTCCCGGATCCGGCGGTGGTAGAGCCAGGGCGCGTCCCGTCGCTCGGCGTGGACCTCGGCGAGGAAGCGGGCCAGGGCCTCCACGCGCGCCAGGTCCCTGGGCGCGGCGGGCTCGGTCCGGAGCCGGTTGAGGTCGAGCCAGTACGGCTCCCCCTCGGCCAGCTCCACGAGCTGGAAGAACTCCGCCGCGTCCGCGGCCGAGACCAGCTCCCCGGAGCCCCGGCGGAAGCCGACGTCGTAGCTCCGGACGTGGCGGGGGAAGCCGTTGTAGGCCCCGTGTCCCCAGAGGGCGCTCCAGGCCCGGTCGGCCGGGTAGTCGTGGCCGAACCCCTGCTCCGGCCGCTGCCGCGCCAGGACGAAGCTCCGGGGGGCGCCGTCCACCACGCAGTCCAGGCGGAGGGGGGCGCCGTAGCCGAACGCCTTGAGGGCGCTCCCCGCGCCGCTCGCCCCGAGGGGGCGGACGTCGAGGAGCCGCACCTCGGTCCCCAGGACCGCCTCGAGGTACCGCCGGAGCTCGCCGCGCTCGCTCACTGGTCCACCTTGGGGGGGAGCGGCGTCGCTCCTCCCCCAAGCCCCCCCACCGCCCGGGGTCGCGGTCGGGCGGCGACAGCAAGAGGCGGGTGGCTCACCGCTCCCCCCCGCCGTCGGTCCGCCACCAGATCACGGCGGCCTCCTTCCGGAGGGGGGCGATCCACTCCTCGCCCTCGCGGATCAGGCGCTCGGCCAGGTATCCCCGGAGGAACTCGCGCACCGGCTCGCCCGGGAGCCCCAGGTACTCCTGCCAGAAGTCGCAGGCCTCCTCGAGGTCGCGGAAGGGCTGGTCCGAGCGGTAGCCGATCTGGGTGACGTTGGCCAGGATCCCCTGGCCGTCGAGCCACCTCAGGAGGTCGAGGTACCTCCCGCACCGCTCCCGGTAGGGGCGGCTGAGGAGCATGGGGTAGAGCTCGCGGAAGAAGAACTTGTCCCGGCCCGGCCGGGCGTCCACCACCAGGGCCGCGCCCCGGCGCGCCAGGGTCGGGAGCGCCCGGAGAAGAGAGGAGCCGGGCTGGAGGAGCTCGCCCACGTGGGCGCAGAGGACGAGGTCGTGGGGCTCCACCGCCGCCGCCTCCCACGCCTGCCCCAGGAGCGCGACGTTGCCGATGCCGAGCCGGTCCGCCTCCTCCCGGAGCAGGGCGGCCATGGCCGGCGCGGGCTCGAGGGCGGTGACCCGGTCAAGCCGAACGGCCAGGGGAAGACTCAGGGCCCCGAACCCGGCGCCAACGTCCAGCGCCGTCCGGGCCGAGGCCAGGAGCGGGACGATCGCCTCGAGGACCCGGTCGGCGTAGTCCCCCCGCGCGGTGGCCCGGAGGTACCAGCGAGCCTTCCGCTCCGTCCAGATCGGCGCCTCGGCCCGCGTCGCCATCAGGCCGAGCGTACCTGGGCCGCGGCCACCTGCTCGGGCCGGACGGTCAGGACCGGGATAGGGCTGGCCCGCATCACCCGGGCGGTGACGCTGCCGAACAGGAGCCGGCCCAGCCCGCCCCGCCCATGGGTGGCCATGGCGATCAGGGTGGCCCGCTCGGCCTCGGCGGCGGCCAGGATCGCCCGGGCCGGGTCGCCGACGCGGAGCAGCCGCCGCACCCGGAGCCCGCGGGCCCGGAGGCCGGCGGCGACCATGGCCAGGTACACCTCGGCGTCCCGCCGCTCCATGGCCGCGACCTCGTCGGCGGTCATGATCATCCGGCCCTCCACGACCAGCGGCGGCGCGACCGGGACGACCCTGAGCAGGAGGAGCTCCAAGCCCCCGGCCAGGGCCAGCGGCTCGGCGACCTCCAGGGCCTTCTCCGCGAGCGGAGAGCCGTCCAAAGGGATCAGGATGCGCACGGCCGATCCTCCCTTCGGGCCGAGATCCTCATGCCTTCGCGGTCTGGCTCTCGGACCGCTCCGCCGCCGTCATCCGCATCAGCAGGACCGGGACCGGCGAGGTGCGGAGGACCCGCTCGGCGACCGAGCCGAAGAGGAGCCGGCCGAGCCCGCTCCGGCCGTGGGTGGTCATGGCGATCAGGTCCGCCTCCCGCTCCACGGCGGTGGCGACGATGGTCGGGGCCGCCGGGCCCGGCCGGACCTCGGTCTTGACCCGCACCCCCTTGGCCTCGAGGCCGGCCGAGATCCTCTCGAGATACTGCCGGGCCTGCCGCTCGCGGACGAGCAGCGCGTCGGCATCGACCAGCCCGCCGGCCAGCGCCGCCGAGCTGGGGATCGGCTCCAACACCAGGAGCAGGACGACCTCGGAGTCGAGGGGCCCTGCGATCTGGCCAGCGAACGGCAGGATCCCCTCGGCCACCGGAGAGCCGTCCAGCGGGATCAGGATGCGATCGTACATGTCAACCTCCTCGCGCAGGATGGACGCCATCCAGAGCCGAGTGCAATGGAAGTGCCAGCCGGCATCAGCCCGGAATGCGCGCGCCCTCAATGAGTTAGCGATCACAGGGGAGCGGCAGGCCCCCCGGGGGTGAGGCGGGGATGCCCCGGACAGGACGGCCGTGCCCCACCTGCACCCGGTGGACCCCCCGGGCCGGCCTCAGCAGGAGGACGAGTCGAGGGTGCGCGCGATGGCGCCGAGGAGGTCGTCCCGGGTGACCGGCTTGGAGAGGTAGTCTCTGACCCCGAGGCTCAGCGCCTCGGCGTAGGGCCCCCAGTCCCCGAACGCGGTCAGGACGATGACGGGGACCCGGTGCCCGGCCGCGCGGAGGGCCCGGATGAAGGCGAACCCGTCCAGCCCCGGCATCAACTGGTCCGTGATGACCAGGGAGACGTGGGCCTCGGCCAGCCGCGCCAGGGCCTCGGGCCCGCTCACCGCCCCGGTGACGGCGTACCCCTCCTGCCCCAGGAGGCGCGCGAGCCCCGAGAGGAACTCCCGATTGTCGTCCACCAGGAGGATCGAGGCCGTCTTGGTCCGCGCCGCGGTGGTCATGCCGGCACGCCGAGGTGGCGCCTCAGCGGCGGGCCGCCGTCCCGGCGGTCCGGGCGTGGACGAAGGCGCGCAGGAGATCGGTCTCGGTGAGGATCCCCACCAGGCGACCGCCCTCCAGGACGGGGAGCGACCCGATCCGGTGATCGAGCATGCGCTCGGCCGCCTCCTCGACCGGCCGATCCGGCCCCACCGTGATGAGCTGGCGGCTCATCACCTCGCCCACCGTGAGCTTGGCCAGGAGG
>JACPHL010000265.1 GCA_016188625.1 Candidatus Rokuibacteriota bacterium
ATGTGGACGGCGAGGAGTTCGTGGTGCACGCGCTGACCCGCGAGGCCGCCCGCGAGGTGCTGAGCCGGACGATGGAGAAGCGGGTCGCGCGGGCCTTCGGTCAGGCGTGAGCCCCCCGACGGTGGATCCCTGGTGGAGCTGAGGACCGTCTTCGTCGCGGCCGCGGCCTGCCTGATCGTCCTGACGCTGGGGTACCTCTACCGGCTCGTGACCGGCCCCACGATCTTCGACCGGATCCTCGGGCTCAGCGGGTTCGGCACCAGCACGACCATCATCCTCACCCTGATGGGGTGCGCCTACGGCCGGCTCGACATGTTCGTGGACATCGCGCTCGGGTACGCCCTGCTCAACTTCGTCGGGGTCCTGGCCGCGGCCCGGTACTTCGAGCGGGCCCGGGGGTGAGGCCGTGACGGCGGCGACCCTCGCGCTCCTGGCGGCCGGGCTCTTCTTCGCCGCGGTCGCGAGCCTCGGGGTCCTCCGGCTCCCGGACTTCTACGCCCGTCTGCACGCCGTGGGCAAGGCCGAGACCCTCGGGGTGCTCCTCGTCCTCGCCGGCGTGGCCCTCTGGCAGGGTCCCACCCTGACCAGCGTGAAGGTGCTGTTCGTGGCGCTCTTCTTCTTCCTCACCAACCCCACGGCGACCCACGCCATCGCCCGGGCCGCCCTCCGGATCGGCGTCAGGCCCCTGGCCGCCGACGCGGAGCGCCGGCCGTGAGCGGGCTCCTCAACGCCCTCTTCCTGGCGCTCCTGGTCATCCTGGCCGTGGCCGCGGTCCGGGTGCGGGACCTGGTGGGCGCGGTGCTGGCCCTGTCGGCCTACGGGCTGGTGCTGGCCCTGACCTGGGCGGGGATGGGGGCCGTGGACGTCGCCTTCACCGAGGCCGTGGTCGGGGCCGGGGCCTCCACCGTCTTCTTCCTGGCGACCCTCCTCAGGACCGTCAGGACCGAGCAGGTCCGCCTGCCCCGCGCCCGAGCCGCGAGCCTCGCCGCGGTCTTCCTGCTCGGGGGCCTCCTCTTCCTCGCCACCCACGAGTTCCCGAGCTGGGGCGATCCGGCCTCGCCTCCGTCGGTCCACGTCTCCCCCCGCTACCTCCGCCTGGGGTACGCGGAGACCGGGGCCCCGAACATCGTGACGGCGGTCCTCGCCGACTACCGTGGCTACGACACGCTGGTCGAGACCGTGGTGATCTTCACCGCGGCCCTGGCCTGCTGGGTGCTCCTCGGGAGGCCCAAGGCGTGATCCGCGAGCACGACAGCGTCATCGTGCGGACCGTGGTGCGGGCGCTGGTCCCCTTCATCCAGCTCTTCGCCCTGTACGTGGTCTTCCACGGCCACTACAGTCCGGGAGGAGGCTTCCAGGGCGGGGTCATCCTGGCGGCCAGCTACATCCTGATCGCCCTCGCCCTGGGCCGGGCGGAGCTGGACCGGCTGGTGCAGGAGGGGGCGGTGCTGGTCCTGGGCGCCCTCGGGGTCCTGATCTTCGCCCTCACGGGGGCCCTGGGCCCGGTCCTGGGTGCGCCGCTCCTGGACTACGAGGTCCTGTCCCTGCCCGGCGTCCACGGCCCCGAGGCCAGGGCCCTCGGCATCCTCATCATCGAGATCGGGGTCGCCATCGGGGTGGCGGGCGCGCTCACGCTGATCTTCTGCCGCCTCGCCAAGGCCGGGGAGGGGGGGGGGGCGCCGTGACCGAGCTCCTCGCCTACGCCGCGGCCCGGTACAACTACTGGGTCTACATCCTCCTGATGCTCATCGGCTTCTACGCGATGGTCGCCCACGGTAACCTCCTCAAGAAGGTCATCGGCATGAACATCTTCCAGACGGCCATCATCCTCTTCTTCCTCTCGACCTCGGCCAAGCGGGGCGGGACCCTGCCCATCGTCGGCCCGGAGGCCCTCGCCGGCGGCGTGGCCCCGGCGCAGCTCATGAACCCGCTCCCCCACGCCCTCATGCTCACGGCCATCGTGGTGATGGTGGCCACCCTCGGGGTGGCCCTGGCGGTCCTGGTGAAGATCTACCGGAGGTACCGGTCGTTCGAAGAGGACGTGATCCTGGACCGCCTGTGATGCTCCTGGATCACCTCCCGCCCCTCCTCCCCGTCGTCCCGCTCCTCGCCGCCCTCCTCCTCCCCCCGGTGGGCGCCGTCCGTCGCGGCCTGGTCCATCCGCTGGCGGCGGGCGCGGGGGCGGCGACGGCGATCCTCGCCCTCCTCGCCCTCCGGCGCGTGCTGGCCGAGGGGGTGATCCACTACCACGTCGGGGGGTGGGAGCCGCCGTGGGGGATCGAGCTGGTCCTGGATCACCTCAGCGCCTTCACGGCCGTGGCGGTCTCCGGCGTGGGGGCCCTCGCCCTGCTCTACGCCGGCCCCGCCGCCGGCGCCGAGGTGCGGGGCCGGGAGGCGTCGTTCTTCGGGCTCGCGCTCCTCCTCCTGGCGAGCCTTCTGGGGATGATCGTGACGGGCGACCTCTTCAACCTCTTCGTCTTCCTCGAGGTCGCCTCGATCTCGAGCTATGCGCTGGTGGCCACGGGGGACGGGCGCGCGCCCCTGGCCGCCTTCCGGTACATCGTGCTGGGCACGGTGGGGGCCTCACTCTACCTCCTCGGGGTCGGCCATCTCTACCTGATGACCGGGACCCTCAACATGGCCGACCTCGCCGACCGGCTCCCCGCGCTCGCCTCCTCGCGGGTGCTGGCCGTGGCGGTGGGGTTCCTGGTCATCGGGCTGGGGATCAAGATGGGGCTCTTCCCCCTCCACGGCTGGCTCCCCGACGCCTACACCTACGCCCCCCCGGCGGTGACGGCCCTGATCGCGCCCATCGCCACCAAGGCCGCCGCCTACGCGTTGGCCCGGATCCTCTTCTCCGTCCTCGGGGTCCACCGGGCGCTGACCGAGGTCCCGCTGATGACCCTGCTGGCGTGGGCCGGGGCGGTGGCGATCGTGGCCGGCGGCGTCCTGGCGATCCGCCAGAACGACCTGCGGCGCCTTCTGGCGTACTCCAGCGTCAGCCAGATGGGGTACATCGTGCTGGGGATCGGGCTCGCCAACCGCCCCGCCCTGATCGGGGCGTACCTGCACATCCTCAACCACGCGATGATGAAGGGGTGCCTCTTCTTCGCCGCGGGGGCCGCGGCGGCCCGGCTCGGGGGCCCGGCCCTGGCGGACCTCCGCTGGATGCACCGCCGCATGCCCCTCACCACCGCGTGCGTGATCGTCGCCGCCCTCTCCATGATCGGGGTCCCGCCGACGGGGGGGTTCTTCAGCAAGTGGTACCTCCTGGTGGGGGCCGTCGAGGGGGGGCAGCCGGTCCTCGCCGGCGTGATCCTGGTCGGGGGGCTGCTGGCGGCGGTGTACATGTTCCGGGTGCTCGAGCACGCCTGCCTGGTCCGGCGCGAGGAGGGGGACCATGGGCCCGCGCCCCCGTCCGGGCGGTCCGAGGCCTCCCCCGGAATGCTCGTCCCGCTCCTGGCCCTGGGGCTCGGCATCCTGGCGGTGGGGATCTGGAACGCGCCGATCGTCTCGGGCGTGCTCAGGTTCGCGGCGCCCGCCGGGCTCAGGTAGGACGGGATGGGCGGCGAGGTCGTCGAGGCCTGGGGGCCGGGGCTCGCGCTCGTCCCGTCGCTGGCGGCCGCCGCCCTGATCCCGCTCTCGGCCCGTGCCCCCGCGCTCCGCGAGGCGTGGAGCCTCCTCGCCTCCGTGGCCCAGGCGGCGGTGGTCCTGTCCATGGTCCCGGGGGCCGCGGCCGGGGTGGTGCTCGAGACGACCCTGGTGGAGCTGGCGCCCGGGGTGCCCCTCGTCCTGCGGGCCGACGCCCTGGGGTGCGTCTTTGCGGCCCTCGCCTCGGGGCTCTGGGTGCTGACCACGGTCTACTCCATCGGCTACGTCCGGGGCCTCCACGAGCACGCCCAGACCCGCTACTTCTTCTGCTTCGCCCTCAGCCTCTTCGCGGCCGTCGGGGTGGCCTTCGCGGGGAACCTCCTGACCTTCTTCCTCTTCTACGAGATCCTCACCCTCGCCACCTACCCCCTCGTGGCCCACAAGGAGACGCCGGCGGCGGTCCAGGCCGGCCGGATGTACCTCGCCTACACCCTGACGGCGGGGGTGGCGCTCCTCGCCGCGACGGCGTGGCTCCAGATCCTCGTCGGCACCGTGGAGTTCCGGCCGGGGGGGATCCTGGGCGAGGCGGTCCCGCCCGCGACGCTCTGGCCGCTCCTCGGGCTCTTCGTCCTGGGCGTCGGCGTGAAGGCGGCCCTGATGCCGCTCCACTCATGGCTCCCGGTCGCGATGATCGCCCCGACGCCGGTCAGCGCCCTCCTCCACGCCGTCGCGGTGGTGAAGGCGGGCGTCTTCGGGGTCGTCCGCGTCCTCGGCTACGTGGTCGGCCCCGAGCTGCTGGGAGGCCTCGGGGCCTGGAGCGCGGTGGCGTGGCTGGCCGCGGCGACCATCCTCGCCGGCTCCCTGCTGGCCCTGGCCCAGGACAACCTGAAGCGGCTCCTGGCCTTCTCCACGGTGAGCCAGCTCTCGTACGTCGTCCTCGGGGTCGCGCTGGGGACGCCGAGCGGGGTCGTCGGCGGGATCCAGCACATCGTCAACCACGGGGTCACGAAGATCACGCTCTTCTTCTGCGCGGGGGCGATCTACGTGGCGACGGGGAAGGAGCGGGTGAGCCAGCTGGCCGGGATCGGGCGCCGGATGCCGGTGACGATGGGGGTCTTCGCCGTGGCGGCCCTCGGCCTCGCCGGCCTGCCGCCGGCCAGCGGCTTCCTCTCCAAGTGGTACCTGATCCGCGGGGCCCTGGAGGCCGGCCAGTGGCCGTTCGTCCTCGTCTGGCTGGCCAGCTCGCTCCTGAACCTCGCCTATTTCCTCCCGATCATCATCAGCGCCTTCTTCCGCCGCTCCGGGGAGGCCGAGGGGGTCACCGAGGCGCCGGCCACCCTGCTCGTGCCGCTGGTCGTGACGGGGGCGGCGAGTGTCCTCCTGGGGGTGGCCCCCGGGGCCTTCCTCAGCCTGGCCTCGCGGGCCGCCCACGACATCCTCGGGGGGATCCTCCCGTGACGCCCAGGGGGCTCCTCTGGATCGCCTTCGCCCTGAGCGCCGCGGTGGAGCTCCTCCTCCCCGCCGCCGAGACATCCCTGCCTTGGTGGCACCGGACCCCGGCCTTCCACGCCGCCTACGGCCTCGTCGGGTGCATGCTCATCGTCGTCGTCGCCAAGGCGCTCGGGAGGTACTGGCTCCAGCGGCCCGAGGGCGACGATGACTGACCTCGCCCACCCCGCGTGGGTCTACCTCGCGGGGGCGCTCCTCGCGGCCGTCGTCCCGCGCCGCGGGCGGGTCCCCCTGCTCCTGGCCGTCCCCGGAGCGGCCCTCGCCCTGGGCCTTTGGCTCCCCGAGGGGCGGGAGACGGCGGCGCGCTTCCTCGGGCAGGAGGTCGTCCTCCTCCGGGCCGACCGCCTGAGCCTGGTCTTCGGCACGGTCTTCGTGATCATGGGGCTCCTCGGGACCGTCTTCGCCCTCCACGTCCGGGAGCGCGGCCCGCACGTGGCGGCGTTCGCCTACGTCGGGAGCGCCCTGGGCGTCGTGTTCGCGGGGGACCTCCTCACCCTGTTCGTCTTCTGGGAGCTCATGTCGGTCTCCTCCGCCTTCCTGATCCTCCAGCGACGCACCGCCAAGGCGCTGGCCGCGGGCTTCCGGTACCTGATGGTCCACGCCTTCGGCGGCGCCTGCCTCCTGGCCGGGCTCCTGCTCCGCGCGGCGGCGGGGGAGGGCCTGCGATTCGAGGCCATGGCGCTGACGGGGGCGACGGCGCTGATCCTCCTCGGCTTCGCGGTCAACGCGGCGATTCCGCCCCTCTCGGCCTGGCTGACCGACGCCTACCCCGAGGGGACGGTGACCGGGAGCGTCTTCCTCTCCGCCTTCACGACCAAGGCGGCGGTCTACGCGCTGGCGCGGGGCTTCCCCGGGGTGGAGCTCCTGGTGTGGGCCGGGGCGGTGATGGCCCTCTACGGGGTGGTGTTCGCGGTCCTGGAGAACGACATCCGGCGGCTGCTCGCCTACCACATCGTCAGCCAGGTGGGCTACATGGTCACGGGCGTGGGCCTGGGGACGGCGCTGGCGATCAGCGGGACGGCGGCCCACGCCTTCAGCCACATCCTCTACAAGGGCCTGCTCTTCATGGCCACCGGCGCGGGAGCACCGGGCCGCGGTGGAGTGGATGCTCGCCATGGCCTCCGTGGGGACGTTCCTCCACACCGGGCTCAAGCTCCCGTTCTTCACCTTTTTCGCGGCGGATCGCGGGGTCCACCGGCGGGAGCCCCCGGGGAACATGCTCCTGGCCATGGGTCTGGCGGCCGTCCTCTGCGTCGGCATCGGGGTCGCGCCGGGGTTCCTCTACCGGATCCTCCCGTTCCCGGTGGCCTACGAGCCGTACACCGCCCCCCACGTCGTCACCACCCTCCAGCTCCTGCTCGGCACCGGGGTCGGGTTCATGCTGCTGGTGCGGCATCTCGGCGGCGAGCCGACCGTGACCCTCGACACCGACTGGGTGTACCGCCGGGGGGGTCGGCTCCTGCTGGGGTTCTGCCAGGCGTGGGTGCGGGCGAGCGCCCGGGGGACGGCCGCCCTCGCGCATGGGATCGGCCGGCTGCGGGCGGAAGCGGGGCTCAGGCCCGGCCGGTCGCGGCGCCCTCCCCGTGGGCTACTGGGTGGTGATCAGCCTGGGGCTCCTGGGCCTGCTCATCCTCGCCCTGTAGTCCAGCCGCGCTACTTCCGCCCCTCGGCCAGGGCCTGTTCGAGGCGCTCCTGCTCCTCCCGGGCGGTCTTGAGGCGCCCCTCGGTCTCGCGCAGGGACCGGGTCAGGGCCTCGCGCTCGGCCTCGGCCTCCACCCTCACCCGCGCCAGCTCCTGCTCCACGGAGCCGAGGGGGCGACCCCAGTAGAGGTACCCGCCGAGGAGTCCGATCAGGAGCGCGGCCACCATGATGCCGACGGCTACCCACTTGGGCATGACCTGTCTCCTTCCGGCCCGGTCGCGGGGCTAGAGATGGGCGATCTCGTCCTCGGGGGCGCGCTCCCGGCGCATCCGCCGCTCGAGGAGGTCCCGCGCCACGTCGCGCCCCCCGAGGCCGAAGGCCAGGGAGAGGGTGAGGATCAGGCCGCCGAAGGTGAGGGCGAAGGCGAGGAGGACCATCTCCTTCCCGATCCCGAGCTGGGTGAGGACGATCCCCAGGGTGAAGAAGAGAACGGCCCAGCGGACGGCGCGGGAGAGGAGCCGGGCCTCCGGGATCTGGGCGTTGACCGCCCCGATGAGGACCGCCTGGGCCAGGAAGTTGGCCATGAGCCACCCGACGGCCAGGACGAGGAGGGCCGCCAGGAGATTGGGGACCACCCGGACCAGGAGGCTCGTCGCCCCCGCGGCCCCGGGCAGGGCCAACAAGGTGTCGATCCCCAGCATGGCGAAGAGGAGGAAGATCCCCCAGAAGACGATCGCCCCGGCCAGGCGCTCGGGTGGCCGGGTGATCCCGGCCCGGAGGACGGCCTGGGCGATCCCCCACCGCTCGCAGCGAGCGGCGAACCCGACGGCCCTGAGGAGCCTCACCACGAGGGCCCGGGCGACCCCCCCGATGATGAGCCCGATCACGAGCAGGGCGAGGGCCCCCGCGGTGTTGAGGAGGACGATCCCCAGCTTCGGGAGGGCCCCCCGCAGCGGTTCCGACCAGACGATGTCCCACAGTCTCTCGCTCATGGCTTGAGCCTCCATGCCTCGACGAGGGAGGGCTTCTCGGTCTCGAAGGTCAGGGCGAGCCGCTCGATCGCCTCCTCGACCTCCGCGGCGCCGGCGTCCCAGCAGGCGAGGAAAAAGCCCGCGGTGCGCCCCAGGTAGAGCGGGGTCAGGGACTTCAGGAGATGCTCCCGGTGCAGGAGCCGGCGGTGATGGGCGAGGGCGAAGCCGTAGATCGTCCGCACCCAGAGCAGATCGGGGAAGCGGAAGCTCTCGCGGGGCTCGGCGGCGAGGGTCTGGATCTCCTCGAAGACGGGCGGCTCGAGGATCTGGGTCCAGATCGGGTCCAGGTCCCGGACCCCCTGGCGGAAGATCGCCAGCATCCGGTCCACGCTCACCTGGATCGGCTCCAGGCCGACGTGGTAGTGGAAGCCGAAGACCGGGACCGGGATGGAGGCGCTCACCGGGAACCAGACCTCCGCGTAGGTCTCCATGAGCTCGAAGAGCGAGCCCACCACCTGGACCATCATCGCCGACAGGTCCGCGCCAGGGTCCTTGGCGTCGTGGATCTTCGCCCCGAGGTAGGCCTGGCAGACCCGGAACCCCTCCGCCAGGGCCGTGATGGTCATCCAGATGTCCACCCCGAAGCGGGCCACGTCGGTCTCCCAGACCGGCTTCTCCAGGTAGCGCGCGGCGAGCTTCCCCGAGAAGCCGAAGTCGCCGCCGATCGGCTGGCGGATGCGCTGGCCGTAGAGGGCGCGGGTCAGGGGGTAGACGATGGAGTTGGTGATCGTGCCGTCGAACTTGTGGCGGGAGTAGAGGGGGGTCACGTAGTCCGCCTCCCCCTCCCAGACCGGGCGGAGGAGCAGCTCGATCCACTCCGGGGTGATGGAGCGCAGGTCGGAGTCCACGACGCAGCAGGCCTTGACCCCGAGGGCCTCGGCGATCCCGAAGATGGTCCTGAGCGCGCTCCCCTTTCCCGGGATCCCGAGGTACGGGGTGACGATCCGGTGGGCCTGCGTGACCGGATGCCTGACCAGGACGGCCTGGAGGTCGTCCAGGGCCGCCTGCGCCACCACCTCGGGCGTCCCGTCCGTGGAGCCCCCGTCGGAGTTCACGATCACGGCCCTGACCTGGGGGAAGTACTTGGCCAGCCCGACCCCCGCGGCCCGGACGACGTGGCCGATGGTGCGGGCGTTGTTGTAGCTCGGGATCCCGACCAGAAGGTCGGCCTGCTCGATCTCCTTAAGCTGGGCCTGGGCGGTCGGGCTCAGGAGGCCGTCTTGCGCCATGGCATCCGGGTACGCGCCCGGTCGCCGAGGAGCCCGAGGACGACCTCGTTCCACCCCCGGGGGCCGGGGCGCCGGGCGCGGGGCCAGGGGCGGTCGCGGAAGGCCGGGTCCACGTCCCCCTCCGCCCGCGGGATCACGATGGGGTGATCCACGACCTCGAGCATGGGGAGATCGTTGGCCCCGTCGCCGAGCCCCGCCGTGGCGACCTCGGGGGAGAGCGAGCGGTAGAGGTCGGTCAGGAGCTCCACCGCGGCCCCTTTGGTGGCGCCGCCGGTGAGGTGATAGAGCCGCCCGCCCTGGGTGAGGGTGAGCCCCCGGGCGCGGGCCTCGCGCCCGAGCCGCTCGACGTCGGCCGCCCCGAGGTCGGCGACGAACGGCTCGTCGTACTCCCGCGCCTTGGCCCGGCGGGCCGCCTCGAGGTCGAGCCCGGTGAGGGCCGCCACCTCCGCCGGCTCCATCTCGGCGAAGCCGCGGAGGCGGAGGCCCGTGGCCGCCGCGATCTCCCGGAGCGCCGCGGTGAGCCGCGCGTAGGCGACCCCCAGCTCCACGATCCGGTACGGCCCGGCCGCGTGCGTCCCGGCGGGAGGGGCCGGGAAGTACCCCCCGGGGATCACGATGGCCCCGCCGTTCTCGACGATGAACGGGTCGGGGAGGCCGAGGCGCGCCCGGTGGACCTCCACCTCCGCCCGCGTCTTCGAGGAGCAGAGGACCAGGGGGATCCCCTCCCGCGCCAGGCGCTCCAGCGCGGGGCGCGCGGCCGCGTCGTCGTAGGTCTCACGGTCCAGGAGGCAGCCGTCCAGGTCGCTGAAGACCACGAGGGGTCGGCTCATCCGGGCGATCCTCGCGGACCCCGGCTAATGACTCTCACTGGCCAAAAGCGACTCCCGACTATGCGCTATCGCCCCTCTTTCCGTGTAACCCGGTTGCGCGAGATCCATCAGTCCCGCGCCCGGGAGGTCGGCAGGTACCGGAGCAAGGGGGAGTCGGCCGAGAGGAGGACCGTGCTCTTGTCGTCGAGGAACTTCTCGTACGCCTCCAGGCTCCGGAGGAAGCCGTAGAACTCGGGGTCCTGCCCGTAGGCCTAGCCGTAGATCTGCGTCGATTGCGCCTCCCCTTCGCCCCGGCGCCGCTGGCTCTCCTCGTAGGCCCTGGCCAGGATGATCGTGCGCTCCTTGTCGGTTTCCGCCCGGATCTTGGCGGATTCCTCCGCCCCCTCGGAGCGGTAGCGCTTGGCGATCCGCTCGCGCTCGGCCACCATCCTGGCGAAGACGCTGGCCTGAACCTCGGTGGGGAGATCGGCCCGCTTGACCCGGACGTCCACCACCTGGATCCCGAACTGCTGCGCCTTCTCGGCGGTGCGGGCGGCCACCGCCTCCATGGCCGGCTCCCGCTCCGCGGCGATGAGCTCAGCGAACTCCCGCGAGGCGAGCTCCCGCCGCAGCTCGGAGAAGACCAGGTCGTCGATCCGGGCTCGCGCCCCGGCCTCGTCCCGGACGGTGATGAAGAACTGAAGCGGATCCACGATCCGCCAGCGGGTGACATGGTTCACCAGGACCCGCTTCTTGTCCAGGGTGAGGTACTCGGCGGGGTCGGCGTCGCTGGAGAGGATCCGCCGCTCGAACTTGACGACCTGCTGGAGGAACGGGACCTTCCAGTGAAGCCCCGGCTCCCGGATCGCCCGCTTGAACTGTCCGAGCTGGAGGATGAGCGCCTGCTCCCACTCGCCGACCGTGAAGAGGGTCTGGCTGCCCAGGATGAGGACGGCCAGGACGAGGACCAGCAGGCCGAAGCCGGAGAAGATCGTCCGCATCATTGCCGGGCCCTCCCCCCCTGGTCCGGCTGCGCCGGGGGTTGCTGGAGGATGGTGATCTCCTTCAGCGGCAGGAACGGGACGACGTTCCCGCCCTTGCTGTCGAGGACGACCTTGTGGACGGTGGGGAGGACCCGCTCGAGGGTCTCCAGGTGGAGCCGCTCGCGCGTGACCCGCGGGGCCTTCCGGTACTCGGCGAGGACCGCCTCGAACCGGGCCGCGTCGCCCCGGGCCCTCAGGATCCGCTCCTCCTTGAACGCCTCGGCCGCCCGGAGGATCTCCTGGGCCTGGCCCCGGGCCCTGGGGATGATGTCCTCCCGGTACCCCCGGGCCTCGTTGATCAACCGCTCCCGATCCTCCCGGGCCCTGACCACGTCGTGGAAGGCGTCCTTGACCTGGTCGGGGGCGTCCACGGTCTGGAGCTTCACCTCGGTGATGAGGAGCCCGGACTCGTAGGTGTCCATCAGCTGCTGGAGGAACTCGCGGGTCTCGTCCTGGACCCTGAGGCGCCCCACGGTGAGCACCTCGTCGATGGTGGTGTTGCCGACCCGGCTCCGGAGCGCGACCTCCGTGGCGGCCCGGATGGTGCCGATCGGATCCTGGATCCGGAAGAGGTACTGGATCGGGTCCTTGATCCGGAACTGGACGATGATCTGGGCATCGACGATGTTCTCGTCCCCGGTGAGCATCAGCGACTCCCGGGGAACCTGGATCAGGCTCCCCGGCCGCCGGGGGTCGCTCCGGAAGCCGACCTCGAGCCGCTGGATCCGCTCCACGTTGACGACGTCCGCCTGCTGGATCGGCCAGGGGATCCGGTAGTTCGGCCCCGCGCTCGTCTTCTTCACCACGCGCCCGAACTGCTGGACCACGCCCTGCTCGCCGGGGCCGACGATGTAGAACCCCGACCCCAGCCAGATGGCCAGCACGACGATGAGCACCGCGAGGAGGTGGCGCCGGGACCAGTGCGGGAGCCCGGGGATCCGGGAGCGGAGATCCTCCCACCCGCCGCCCCGGCGGCCCCAGGGCCTCGTGGGCCACCGATCGTCGTCGAATCGCATCTCGTCACCTCCTGAACGGGGCGTACGCCTCGGCGCCCGGGCCCCCGTCCCTCACACGTTGTCCTTGTCTACGGCGGCCACGATCCGATCGAAGCAGTCCGGGATGGCCGCCAGGACCCGGTTCCAGTTGGGGATCAGGGGGAGCCCGACCGGATCGGCCAGGTATTCCTCGGAGGCGATCCGCACCGCCCGGGCGAAGGCCTCCACCGCCGAGCCCTCCTCGTGCTCGTCGAAGGCCAGGCTGTTGATGAGGGCGTCGTTGTAGTACCGGCCCATCATCTCCTTGGCCGTCCGGAGATAGGTGACCGGGAGGCTCGCCAGCGGGGCCTCGGAGATGGGGACCCCCTCCTCGGCCAGGGTCCGCAGGATCGACTTGGTGATGTCCACGGCCATCCGCATGAGCCCCTTCTTCGGGTCGTCGGGGGAGAGGGCCTGGTGCTTGTGCTCGTAGGCGTCCGAGAGGTCGGACTGGCAGACCCGGCCCACCGCGCAGTTGCGGTAGATCTCGGCCAGGACCCCGACCTCGAGCCCCCAGTCCCCGGGGATCCGGTTGATCCGCGCCAGGTCGGCGATCATGGCGAACTCCCCGGCCAGGGGGTAGCGGAAGCTGTCCAGGAAGACCAGGAAGGGGTGGTGGCCGACCATCCGCTCGAGCGCCCGGACCAGCGGGGTCACCAGCAGGCGGGTCGCCCGGCCGTGGAGCCGGTCGGTGACCCGGCTGTAGTACCCCTTGCAGAACTCGAAGGTCAGCCGCGGGTTGGCCACGGGGTAGACCAGCCGGGCGGGGATCTCCCGGGTGTAGGTGACGATGTCGCAGTCGTGCAGCGCGATGACGTCGCACTCCCCCCGGGCCAGGACGTAGCCGTAGGCCAGCCACGCCGACCGCCCCTTGCCGTCCGGCCCGATGGTCAGCCCCTTCTCCTCCATCTCGCGGAGGAGGCTCTGGAACCGGGAGCCGTCGATCCAGATCAGGGTCGTCTTCTGCGGCAGGACGCCGAAGAACCGCCGCGCGCGGTCGAAGTCCTCGTCCTTGGCGCGCCCCAGGGCCACCACGACCTCCCGGATGTAGCGGACCAGCTTCAGCTCCTCGATGATCCGCGGCATGGCCGGGCCGTCCAGCTCCGAGTAGAGGCACGGGAGGACCAGGGCGATGGGGCGCATGGCGGCCCACTTCTCCAGCTCGGCCTCCAGCCGCTCGAGGTTGGCCTTCCCCAGCCGGTGCAGGGTCGTGATCACGCCTTGCTGGTGAAAGTCGCTCATCCCGATCTCCTTTCGGTCACCGTCGTCGCGGTCCCACCGGCGCTGTCACGCCGTTCGCTTGTGTCGTCGCGCCCTCGCCGAACCAGGCGAGGAGCCGGGCCAGGAGCCGGCGGACCGCCCGGACGTCCTTGACACGGAAGTCCGCCGCCGTCCGCCCGCCGCCGACCCGCACGGTCAGCCCCTGGCCCTTGAGGGCCGTGAAGACCTGCTCGTCCGTCGTGTCGTCGCCCACGTAGAGCGTGGTCACCCACCGGCCGACCACCCGCGGGGCGAGGGCGTCCCGGAGCCAGAGGGCGCAGTCGCCCTTGGTCCACCCCACGGCCGGCCGCAGCTCGAGCACCCGCTTCCCCGGCAGCAGCTCCACCGGGAGCCCCGAGGCCTCCACCGCCGCCCGGGCGATCCGGCGCACGGTCGGGGCCACGCCGGCCCGGGCCTCGCGGTAGTGGAGGGCGACCGTCAGGCCCTTGGGCTCGACCCGGACCCCCGGCAGCGACGGAAGGCGGCTCGCCAGGGCCTCGGCCAGGGCGGCGAGCCCCGGGGCCAGGCGCGTCGCCTCCGGGTGACGGAAGGCGAGCCCGGCCCCCTCCACCTCGAGGCCGTGCGCCCCCGCGTAGACGACCCCCGGCACCCGGACGCGCCCGCGCAGGTCCTCGAGGGCCCGGCCCGAGATCACCCCCACCGCGACCCGGGGGGCCCGGGCCAGGGCCGCGAGGACCCCGCGCGTGGCCTCGTCCAGGCTCGCGGCCTCCGGGCGCCGCACGATGGGGGTGAGGGTCCCATCGTAGTCGGAGAGGAGCAGGAGCCCCGCGCCTCCCCGTGCCGCCTCGGCGAGCGTCGTCGTGAGGGCACCCCGGACCATGCGCCACGACCCCGACGGCGAGACCGGCGCCCGCCGGCCGGGCCTCAGCCGACCAGCTCCTTCCGCGGGAGCCGGAGGAGGGCGTCCAGCATCGTCCCGGCCCAGCGGTAGATGTTCTGCTCGCGGACGGTCAGCCGGAGCCGCTCCATCCGGAGCCGCCGCTCCCCGGGCGGCATCTCCAGGGCGTCGCGGAGGCGCCGGGCCATCCCCTCCACGTCGTAGGGGTTGATCTGGAGCGCCTCCTGGAGCTCCCGGGCCGCCCCGGCGAACCGGGAGAGGAGGAGCGTGCCCCCGAGATCGGAGCGGGCGGCCACGTACTCCTTGGCGACCAGGTTCATCCCGTCGTGGAGCGAGCTGACCACCAGGCAGTGGGCCATCCGGTAGAGGGCCAGGATCTGGACGGGGGAGAGGTGCTCCCGGATGAGGCAGACGGGCTGCCACTCCGGCGTCCCGTGGCGCCGGTTGATCTCCCGGGCCATCCGCTCGATCCGCACGCCCAGGGCTCGGTAGCGGCCGATCCGGGTCCGGCTCGGCACCCCGGCCTGGCAGAAGACGATGCGCTTTCGGTACTCGGGGAACATCTGGAGGAAGCGCTCCACGGCGGCCAGCCGTTCCGCTATCCCCTTAGTATAGTCGATCCGGTCAAGGCCGAGGCCGATCAGTTCGTGGTGGAGGCCGTAGCGGTTTCTGAGGCGCTCCATCTCCTCCCGCACCGCCGGCCCCTCGGCGTCGCGCGTGATCCGTTCGAAGTCCACGCCGATCGGGAAGGGCCGCACCCGGGTGGCGTGGCCCCGGTAGACGATCGTGGAGGTCTCGCGGTCCACCCTGGCCTCCAGCTCCCGGGCCACCGTGTCGAGGAAGTTGTCGCAGTGGCAGCGAATGTGGAAGCCCAGGACGTCGGCCCCCAGGAGCCCCTCCAGGAGCTCCCGCCGCCAGGGGGCCAGGCCGAAGACCTCGGGGGTGGGCCAGGGGATGTGCCAGAAGTGGCCGATCCGGGCCTCGGGGCGGGCCTCCTTGAGGAGGCGGGGGAGGAGGCCGAGGTGGTAGTCCTGGAGCCAGATGCAGGCCTCCCCGTCGAGCTCCTCCAGGACCGCCCGGGCGAAGAGGCGGTTGACCTGGGTGTAGTGCCGCCAGTCCGCCTCCCGGAAGATCGGGCGGACGTAGGCGATGTGGCAGAGCGGCCAGAGGGCCTCGTTGGCCAGGCCGTCGTAGTACCCCGCCTCCTCCTCCTCGGTCAGCCAGACGCGCTTCAGGGTGTAGCGCGGGGCCTCGGGGGGGACGGCGAGCTTCCCCTCGGCGTCCACCACCTTGCGATCGGCCGCCCCGCCCCCGTGGGCGACCCAGAGGCCACCCGCGGCCTCGAGGACCGGGTCGAGGGCGGTCACGAGCCCGCTGGCCGGGCGGAGGCAGCGGACCTGGCCCTCCTCGAGGCTGTGGACGTAGGGCTCGCGATTGGAGACGACGACAAGCTGGGCGTCCCCCAGCCGCTCGCGGAGCAGGTCCGCGAGGTGGGACTCGTTCCAGACCTCCATCATGACGACACCTCCTGTCGGACCGCGCGACGGATCACCGCGAGGAGATCGGAGAGCTTGAAGGGCTTCTCGATGTAGCCCACCGCCCCGAGGCGTTCGGCCGCCTGGCGGGTCGAGGGCCCGCCGAAGGCCGTGATGACGATGACGGGGATCTCCGGGTGACGGCTCCTGAGCGGGGGGAGGAGATCCAGCCCGCTCCGCCCGGGCATCTCCTTGTCCAGGATGATCACCGACGCCGTGACCCGCGCGAGCAGGTCCAGAAGCTCGCCTCCGCCGCTCGCCTCCACCACCCCGTAGCCGGTCCGGGAGAGGAAGTCCCTGAGGACGGCGCGCATCTCCGGATCGTCGTCGGCGACGACGATGGTGGGCAGGGCGCGAGGTGAGTCCATGATGTCCCGAGATGCGAGCAAAGGGTGTGCCAGGAGGGGCCGGCTCAGAACCCTCCGGGATTGCGGGGTTTTCAACGCCGGCGGGGGAGGCCGGCGGCCAGGGCCTAGGTAAAGTTGTCGCGCCCGCGACAGCCCTGACGCCGGGCCTTACCCCCCGGACTCCGGGGGAGCGGACCGCCGGCTCAGCGCGGGGGCGGCTTGGGCAGGCCCGCGATCCGCCGGGCGGCGGGCAGGGAGCGTGCGCGCGGGGGCACCGACTCAGCGGGCGACGAGGGCGACCATCCGCTCCCGGGTGGCGGCGTCCGGCAACGCCCCCTGGCCCGCCCGCATGTTGTCGGTCAGGTGCTCGGGCCGGCTCGTGGCGGGGATCACGCAGGTGACGGCCGGATGGGCCAGGATCCACTTCAGGAAGAACTGCGCCCAGCTCTCGCAATCGAAGTCGGCGGCCCAGGGCGGGAGCGGCTGCCCGCGCACCCGCCCGAACAGGCCGCCCGCCGCGAAGGGGCGGTTCACCAGGACGGCGATCCCGCGGTCGCGGGCGAGGGGCAGGAGGCGGCGCTCGGCCTCCCGCTCGCCGAGCGAGTAGTTGAGCTGCACGAAGTCGAGCGGCTCGCTCCGCATCACCCGCTCCAGCTCGCCGTAGGCGCCGGCCGTGTAGTGGGTGACGCCGAGGTAGCGGATGCGGCCGTCCTGCTTCCACTCCCGCAGGGTGCGGAGATGGGTCTGCCAGTCCACCAGGTTGTGGACCTGCATCAGGTCGAGGCGCCGGGTCCGGAGGCGCTGAAGCGAGCGCTCCATCTGGGCCACGCCGGCCTCGCGCCCGGTCGTCCAGACCTTGGTGGCGAGGAAGAGCGAGGGGTGGAGTCCGAGGTCCGTCGCTAGGTCGCCCACGACCGCCTCGGCCGCCCCGTACATCGGCGACGAGTCGACGACGCGGCCGCCCAGCGCGGCGAAACGTCGCAGGACCTCCCGGAGCGGCTCGCGCTCGGCGGGCGCGGCGTCGACGTCGAAGGTGCGCCAGGTCCCGAGGCCGACGGCGGGGATGGTCTCGCCGGTGGAGGGAACGGGACGCTGGAGCAACGCGGCCGCCGCCCGGGCGCGCGCCCCCCGGCTTCCCGCGAGGCCAGCCGCCGCCGCGGCCATCAAGCGCAGCCACGCCCGCCGCGAGAGCGGCTGGCCGACCAGGTCACCCCTGTCGCTCACTCTGGACGGATCCCCGGCTTGAGTCGCGATACACGCCACGTGACGAGCGCGTGCGAGCCAGCGGGCATCTTCCCTCGATTTTGTGGACACTGCCTGTTCCGCGGTCTTCGTGCTTCACGATCTACTGTGACCCGCCCCGAGGCCTCGATCCTCAAGGAATCCAGCTACCGCGCCGGCTCAGCGGCACCCGCTCCCAGGCGTCTGCTGTAGCCGGAAGTTAGCGTGAGGGCCGTCACCCTTCGAGCCGCCAGCGCGTCAGGTCACACGCGCCGTGAAGGAACGCCAGAATATGGGTGGTTCCATTGCCCCGTGCAGCTTCGCTGAGGAACTCTCGTCCGCCGCCCCAAGGTCCTCGCTCCAGTCCTGCGTCATTTCGTAAACCGGTCGTGTGCTCGCTCGGGCTCGCGCAGAGTCAGTCGATGTCAAGAGCGAACTTGCCTCTCGTCGTTTTCAACACAAGGAGGGTTACGTCCGCTGCCCCAGATTGGAATGCGCCCGATAACTGTCCTGCCATTGTGAAACTTCGGCCCACCGCCTCGCTCGTCCACCTCAAATTTGTGCCAGCCCAACAGGAGCTGGACGTTCTTGGACAGCTCATCCAGACGTCATCGTCGGCGTCTCTTGGTGGCCGTCTGCGGCGGCCGCCACCTCCGCGCCCCCAGCGAGTTCAGCACAAGCCGGCCGCGCCGGTCGACACGGCACCGGGCGATCTCCACCCCGCCACCGAGCATCCGCC
>JACPHL010000263.1 GCA_016188625.1 Candidatus Rokuibacteriota bacterium
ACGAAGAAGGTGGACACGAGCCGGATCGGCGTCTTCTGGACGACGCCCCCGTATGTGGACTACGTCTGGACCGCGCGGGGCGACCTGGACCCCGGGCTCCGGGAGCGGATCGCGGCGGCCTTCCTCAAGCTCCGCTACGACGACCCCGAGCACCGTCGCCTCCTCGACCTCCACCGGACCACGGGGTACATCCGGGCCCACGACGAGGACTGGAAGGGGATCGAGGAGGCGGCCATCGCGGCAGGGCTCCTGAAGTAGGGGCACCGTGGGGCCCGCGGACGTGATGTACGAGCTGGCCGGCATCCGGAAGGTCTTCGACGGCGGCGATGTGGCGCTCGACGACGTCTCCCTGGCCGTCGGCCGGGGCGAGCGGGTGGCTTTCGTCGGTCCGAGCGGCGCGGGGAAGACCACGCTCTTCCGGATCCTCAACCTCACCCTCAGGCCGACCGCGGGGACCCTGCGGGTGGGCGGGATCGACGTCGCCGGCCTGAGCGGCATCGCCCTCCGCGCCCTGCGGCGGCAGGTCGGGACCGTCTACCAGCAGCACAACCTCGTGGGTCGGCTCCGGGTCGTGCACAACGTCCTCGCGGGCCACCTCGGCCGGTGGCCGACGGCCAGGGCCCTGCTCTCGCTCGCCTGGCCGCAGCACGTGGCCTCGGCCGGCGAGGCCCTGGCGCGCGTCGGCATCGCGGAGAAGCTCTATGCCCGAACCGACACCCTCTCGGGCGGACAACAGCAGCGCGTCGCCATCGCGCGGGTGCTGGTGCAGGGCCCCGACGTGATCCTCGGGGACGAGCCCGTCTCCTCCGTGGACCCCTCGCTCGCCGCGGGCATCGTGCGCCTGCTCCGGGATATCGCCGAGGCGACCGGCAAGACCCTCCTGATGAACCTGCACAGCGTGGATCTGGCCCTGGAGTTCTTCCCCCGTATCGTCGGGGTCCGCCAGGGTCGCATCGCCTTCGACCTGCCGCCGGGCAAGGTGACCCCCGAGCTGCTCGCGACCCTCTACGCGGGCGCGACGGCCGAGGAAGGCGCGGTCCCGGGCTCCGACGGGGTCCTCCCCACCAGTCGCGTCTGCCGGCCCGTCCCCGGCCTGAAGTAGAAGGTGCGCCGGCTTCGCCCTGGCGTTCCCTCCGGCGGGATCGACCCCAAGGCCGCCTTCCCCTACCTCTTCTGGCTGGTCTTCGGGGCGGCCTTCGCCCTGAGCCTCTGGGTGGCCCAGGTGGATCCGCGCGTCCTGTTCGCCGGGGACGCGCGGGCGAACGTGGCGCGGTTCGTCCGGGGGATGTTCCCGCCCGACCTCTCCCCGGGGTTCCTCGGGCTCATGGCCCGCCCGGTCGTCGAGACCATCCAGATCTCGGTGGCCGGGACCGCCATCGCCGTCCTCCTCGGGCTCCCCCTCGGCCTCCTCGCCACCTCCACCCTGACCTGGAGCGGGATCCTCCACGAGCGGCGGGCCCGGGCGGCCCGCGTCCTCGGGTTCCTCCCCTACGCGGCCGCGCGCGGGCTCCTCTCCGCCTTCCGCTCGATCCCCGAGCTCGTCTGGGCGTTCATGTTCGTCCGCGCCGTGGGCCTCGGGCCGTTCCCCGGGGTCCTCGCCATCGGGGTCGCCTACGGGGGGATCCTGGGGAAGGTCTACTCGGAGATCCTCGAGGGGGTGAACCCCCGTCCCCTGGAGACCCTTCAGGCCGCCGGGGCCGGTCGCCTGGCCGTCGTCGTCTACGGGGTCTTCCCCCAGGCCCTCCCCGCCTTCGTCTCCTATACCCTCTACCGCTGGGAGTGCGCGATCCGCGCCTCGGCGATCCTGGGGTTCGTCGGGGCCGGCGGGCTCGGTCAGCAGATCGAGCTCTCCATGCGGATGTTCGACTTCCACGAGGTCCTCACCCTGCTCGGGATCCTCTGGCTGCTGGTGGCGGCCGTGGACGCGATCTCGGGCCTGATCCGCCGGGCGGTGGTGGGCCCCGGGCGGGGGGGGGGCTTGGGGGAGGAGCGACGCCGCTCCCCCCCAAGGTGGACCAGTGAGCGGCCGCGCGGTCACCCTGCCCCACCGTCCGCGGGGCTCGCCCTGGCCCTGGCTCACCGTCGGCTTCCTCGCCGCGCTGGTCGGCTGGAGCGCGCGCGGGACCGGCGTGGATCCGGCGGCCCTGGCCAGCGGCGAGGCGGTCGGGGAGATGTGGGCCTACGCGTCGAGGCTGTTCCCGCCCGATCTCTCGGCCCCGGTGCTGCGCGAGGCCGCCTCCGGCGCCGTCGGGACCTTCGCGATCTCGCTGGTGGGCACGGGCCTGGCGGTCGTGATCGCCCTGCCCCTGGCGTTCGTCGCGACCCGCACGCTGCTCTTCGAGGGGATCCTGTACGCCCGCGAGGAGCTGGGCTGGCGACGGTATCCCCGGATCGCGCTCTACGCGCTGGCCAAGGGGGTCCTCAACCTCCTCAGGACCGTCCCCGAGATCGTCTGGGCGCTGATCTTCGTCTTCGCGGTGGGGCTCGGCCCCTTTCCGGGGGTCCTGGCCCTCGGGTTCCACACCGGGGGGGTGCTGGGAAAGCTCTTCGGGGAGGTCCTGGAGGACGTGGCCTCCGAGCCCCTCGAGGCCCTCCAGGCGGGCGGGGCCTCGCGCGCGGCGATCCTCGCCTACGGGATCCTGCCGCAGGCCCTGCCGCAGTTCCTCGCCTACGCCCTCTACCGCTGGGAGGTCAACATCCGGGCGGCGGCGATCCTGGGGTTCGTCGGGGCCGGCGGGCTCGGCCAGCGGATCCACATCGCCATCAGCCTGTTCCTTGAGCACCAGCTCCTGACGCTGATCCTGGCGATCTACCTGCTCGTGACGCTGGTGGACGCCCTGAGCGCCTGGCTCAGGCGACGGATCATCTAAACAATTCGAAGGGGGGCTGCCGCCCCCGTGCTGAAGCACCCCCCGGGCGGGGGGGGTCGGCCCCTCGCTCCGCACGCTCCACGGCGCACCCGCCTATGGCTCGCCGGGCTGGG
>JACPHL010000276.1 GCA_016188625.1 Candidatus Rokuibacteriota bacterium
CGTTCGCGTAAAGCGGGGCGAGCGCCTCGCTCAAGGCGCCGAGATCGAGGTGGCCGCCAAAAAGGTCAAGGGCGCCGAGGCCCCCACGATCGACGGCAAGGTGGACAAGGTCTGGGACAGTGTGCGGGCCACGAAGGTGGTAGCCTCGGAGGGGCCGCAGGGGAAGGTCGAGATCAGCCTGAAGGCCCTCTACACCGAGAAGGAGGTCTTCTTCCTCTTCCAGTGGCCCGACAAGACCATGAGCCTCTCCCGCTTTTACGAGTTCGACGGCAAGGAGTGGAAGAAGACGAAGGGGAACGAAGACTACTTCGCCCTCGCCTGGGACATCGGCAATAGCGTCAAGGATTTTCCCAAGAAGGGGTGCACGGTCCTCTGCCACAAGGTGGACAAGGAGCTTTCTCTCAAGACCAACGCTCCTGGGGAGCGGATCGACTACTGGTTCCACAAGCCCCAGCGGATGGTCGCCGTGGGCCAGGCGGATGACCAGTACCTCACCCACGAGCTGAAGGAGAAGTCGGAGTCGGCCCGCCGGACCGACCCCAAGACCGGCGGCGGGTATGAAGACAACTGGGACAAGGAGGCCAAGCGTCCTAAGTACACCTTCCCTGAGGGGGTCAAGCCCGGCCCGATCCTCCTGAAGAAGGACGCGGTGGAGATCAAGGACTACGGCAGATTCAAGCCCGGCGATCGCCTCCCCCGCGAGGTCCTGGCCCCCTTCACCGGCTCGCGCGGTGACGTCCAGGCCGGGGCGGTATGGGAGAAGGATCGCTGGACCCTCGAGCTGAAGCGGACCCTGGTCACCGAAGACAGGGAGAACGACATCCAGTTCGCAGGCCCCGGCCCATACTACTTCGGGATCTCGGTCTGGGACGACGCCGACGACGAGGACCACTCCCACACCGGGGAGAACGTGCTGAAGCTGATGCTGAAGTAGAGGCCGCTCTTGGTTCCGCGGCAGCGGACAAGAGGTGAAGTGGGAGGTGCATGATGGACGGGGCGATGCGAATCGTCCTTGTGGGCCTCGCCCTTCTGGTTCTTGGCGTCCCTCCCCCTGCCCTTGCCGGGGAGGGGGAGGGGAACGCCCAGGAGGTGAGCCTGCCCTCCACCCTGGTTACCGAGGGGGCCTTGCCCGCGACCGAGCTGGAGGTGACGTTCACCGTTTCCAAATCCAGCGGGGGGAGAGAGTACGGGCTTAATCTGAGCAGCATCCAATATGCCCCTGTTCCTTCATTCGGTATCAAGCTGGCGGTCCCGTTCGCCGTCCGCGACCCGAGCGACTCAGAGCCGACAGTGGGCGGGTTCGGCGACGTTGGCTTGATGGCGAAGTATGCCCCTCTGATGCTCCCCGCTCGGCAGTTTGCCCTCTCGGGGGGCCTCACGCTGACCGTCCCCACAGGCAGCGAGCGGCGGGATCTGGGGGGGCAACTCGCCGTCTCACCCTTTTTGGCCGCCGGCAAGGGGTTCGGCCCCTTCAGTCTCCAGGCCGACGCCTTCTACAGCTGGCAGCTGGACCAGCCCCGCAGGGACGAAGAGTGGGGGAGCTCTATCTCACCCCCGGGGTGAGCGTGGAGCCGGCCAAGGGGTGGGATCTCCGGGGCGGGATCCAGCTCCCCGTGACGAGCGCCAAGGAGTTCGACGGAAACATCATCGTCATCCTCACCAAGGGATTTTAGGCTGGGGCAGAACCTGTCCCAGCTACCCCCGGGTGGGGCAGGCGCGCCCCACCCGGACGTTGCCTCGCGAGGTCGCCTTCTTTCTCGTATCGTGTAACCTCTTGAAAACGCGGGTGAAAATCTCCCAATTGGCCGTCATCTCGGTTGGCACCGCCATTGCTGGAAGAGAAGGGTTGAAGCGCGTGACCCGTAAACTCTGACCAGCGGCGATCCGCCGCGCGCAGGAGGTGAGCGCATGGCGAGGAGGGTCGGGATCGTGGGCGCCGCCGTCACCCCCTTCAGGGCGAAGTGGTACGAGAAGACGTACTACGAGCTGGCCCAGATGGCGACGCGGGAAGCCCTCCGGGACGCGGGGATCTCGCCGCGAGAGGTGGACGCGGTCGTCTACGGCATCTACAACGATATCTTCCAGCGGGCGTGCATCCCCGAGCATCCCCTCCAGGGCGTTCTCGGCCTCCCCAACAAGCCCGGGGTTCGGGTATCCAACGGCGGCGCCACGGGCGCGTACGCCATGTCCGTGGCCCACGCCTACGTGGCCGCGGAGCGCTACGACGTGGTGCTGGTCCTGGGCGTGGAGAAGGCCACGGACTGCTTCGACTTCACCTCCATGTCCTCGACGCCGGAGGTGATCAAGACCATCGGCTGGTCCGGCGACAGCTTCTTCGAGCAGAAGATCGGGTGGACGGCCTCGGACAGCTACGCCGAGGTGGTGCTGGCCTACATGGACGAGCACCCGGGGGACCTGAAGCCGGAGGTGACCGCCCGGATCTCGTCGCTCCTGAGCCGGCAGGCCCGCGACAACCCTTACGCCCAGCGCCAGCTCGACCAGGTCACCCCGGAAGAGGTCATGAACTCCCGCTACATCGTCTACCCGTTCAAGGAGCTGGAGATCTGCGTCTACAGCGAGGGCGCCGCGGCCGTCGTCCTCGCCTCGGAGGAGCGCGCCCGGGCCATGGCGCGGAACACGGGCACGCCGGTGGTCTGGATCACGGGCGTCGGCGAGGCCAACGAGCACTCCTTCGCCGGCCGGAACCAGAACCGCTGGGGCCGGATCTACTCGCACCACGTGGCCGCCCAGCGCGCGTACCGGATGGCCGACGTCACCGATCCGCTCAAAGAGATCGACGTGGTCGAGCTTCACGACGCCTTCGTGCAGCAGCTGGAGATCAGCATGGCCGAGATGGGGTTCGTGCCCCCGGGGCGGGCGGACGCGCTCGTCGAGGATGGCATCATGATGCCGGGCGGCGAGCTGGCGGTGAACCCGAGCGGCGGCCTGCTCTACTGCGGCCACGCGGTCGGGGCCAGCAACATCATGTCGGCGTGGTCCTGCCGGAACGAGATGATCCGGAAGGGCTACCGGCGGGGCCTGGTCCACGGCACCGGCAGCACCATCGCCCAGTACGGGGTCGTGCTGCTGCTGGAGCGGGAGTAGGAGGTGCGCGCATGAGGGCACGGTCGGCCCGACGCAAAGAGGGGAAGGCAGAAAAGGTCATCCCGCTTCGATTCATCCCCGACAGGGAGGCGAAGGTCCGGGGGGTGGACGGGACCAGGTGCCTCCTCATGAATGACGCCTTCTACACCTTCTTCGAGCGGAGCATGGGGGAATTCTCCCCGTTCTTCCTCGCCATCCGGGACGAGAAGAAGATCCTGGGCTGCCGGTGCCCGCGCTGCGGCCTGGTGCGGGTGCCCCCGTTCGTGACCCACTGCCCGGACTGCGACTACGCGCCGACGGAGCTCACGGAGGTGGGCCAGGTGGGGCGCCTGATCAGCACCCCGCCGATCACCTACTTCGCCACCTCCCTGTTTCTGGACCGGGCGCCCTTCGGCCGCGGGCGGGTCGTGCTGGAGGGCGCCGACACCGCCTTGAGCGTGATGCTCTACACGACCACGGGGATCCTGACGCCCGGGATCCTCCAGAAGGGGACCGAGGTGAAGGTCGTCTTTCGGGATCGCCGGCTGGGCGAGATCGCGGACATCTTCTGCGTGCCCACCGCCGAGCTGACCCCCGGGCAGATCGCCACGCCGGGGCTCGAGGAGTCGGAGCTCCCCTGGGCGCGCGCGCGGGCCCCGAAGTTCGACAGGCCGAGCCGGGACGAGGTCCGGGCCTACCGGGAGTGCCTGCGGGAGATGCGCGCGCTTGCGCGGGCGATGAGTCGCTCCCGGCGCGCCCGGAGCGCCATCCTCGGGTGGAAGCGGAACATCGCGGTCCGGACCAAGGCCGGGGAGTTCGCCATGGTCATCGACGACGGCGACCTCAGGATCGTCGAGAAGAAGCTCCGGGCCCCCGACTTCATCATGGCGTGCGAGGACCCCCGCGCGCTCCTGGACGGCCTTGCCTACCGCGGGGCGTTCACCGACGCGGTGATCCTGAAGAAGATCTGGATCGACAAGAACGAGGAGTTCAACACGATCTTCAAGCTCGACCGGCTGGCCCGCTTTCTCGCCAGGGAAAAGAAGGAGCGTGCGGCCCGGCAGACGTGAGGGGTGGGGTGGGGGCGCCCCACTGGGTCTTGCCTGCCTCGGTTTTTGCCGGCACCGCTGGCGGCGGGCTCACGTAACTTACCGCGACGTTGGGCATTTTCTCCGACCAGGGCCTGGCACGCGCTTTGCGAAAGGCTCTGCTTAACACAGGGTAGGAAGACTATGTCCGCCATTCAAAAGCCCAGGGTGAAGCCCGCTGAGGGAGCGGAAGCATCCGACGAGCCCCGCTACCCCGGCATTCCCGCCACCGCGGACGGCTCCGAGGCGGTGGTCTGGGTGGAGACACACATCTCCCAGGGGGCGTGCGCCTACCCGATCACCCCCTCCACCAACATGGGGGCGGGCTTCCAGGTGGCCCAGGCCAACGGCAAGAAGAACCTCTGGGGCGAGCCGCTCTTCTTCCTGGAGCTGGAGTCCGAGCACTCCTCGGCCTCCACCTGCGAGGGGTTCGCCCTAGCCGGCGGGCGCGTCACCAACTTCACCTCGGGGCAGGGCCTGGTCCTGATGAAGGAGGTCCTCTACACGATCGCGGGGAAGCGCCTCCCCGCGGTCTTCCACGTGGGCGCGCGGGCCCTGACCTCCCAGGCCCTGAACATCCACTGCGGCCACGACGACGTCATGGCCGTGGCGGACACCGGGTGGGGGGTCCTCTTCGCCGTGAACGCCCAGGGGGCGGGGGACCTGGCCCTCATCGCCCGGCGGGTGGCCGAGGAGGCCGAGACCCCGTTCCTCGTGGCGCAGGACGGCTTCCTCACCACCCACACCGTGGAGAACGTCCTCCTCCCCGAGCCCGAGCTGATGGCGGAGTTCGTCGGCGACCCCTACGCCGTCACCCGGCTCCGGAACCTGATGAACCCGGCCAGGCCCATCATGTCCGGCGTGGTCCAGAACCAGGACGCCTACATGAAGGGGAAGATCGCCCAGCGCTTCTTCTACGATCGGCTTCCGGGGATCCTCGAGGCCGTCATGGAGCGTTACGCGGTGCTGACCGGCCGGCGCTACGCCCCGGTCCAGGGCTACCGCCTCGAGGACGCCGAGTACGCCATCGTCGGGATGGGAGGCCTGGTGGAGACCGCGATGGCGGCCGCCGACTGGATGCGGGCCGAGCGGGGGTGGAGGGTCGGCGCGCTCCACGTGACCGCCTTCCGCCCCTTCCCCGGCCCCCAGGTCGTCGCGGCCCTCAAGGACCTCGGGGCCGTCGCCGTCATCGAGCGCGTGGACGTCCCCACCGCCCAGTCCAACCCGCTCACGGCGGAGATCAAGGCGGCCTTCGCCGACGCCCTGACCGGAGCGCCGGGCTATCCGGCGATCGCCGGGATACCGCGGATCTTCTCGGGGGCGGCGGGGCTCGGGGGGCGCGACATCCGCCCCGGCGACCTCGTGGCGACCGTGGCGAACATGCGGCGCC
>JACPHL010000268.1 GCA_016188625.1 Candidatus Rokuibacteriota bacterium
AGCCCTGCGCCGCTCAGCCCTGCGCGCCGAAGCAGCCGTGCGGGGCCAAGCAGCCCTGCGCCCCCAAGAAATAGCTTACTGAGCACGCAGGGTCGTCCCATCCTTCAGCGACGACCTCGCGAGGGGCCCTCTCACAGGGCCCCTCGCGTCTTTCAGCCCCCCGCTGACCCGGCCGGCGGCGGGCGCCGGTTCCCACGGGCCGGAGGGCTCGGAGGAGACATCGTCATGGGCCGATGGAGTATCCTGGTAGGGTTCGTCTTCGCGCTGTCCGTCCCCGCCGCCCATGCCCCGCAGGCCGTGGCCGGCGAGGCGGAAAAGGTGCGGCTGGTCTCCCGGGCGCCGTTCGCCGTGGTGGCCCGGGCGCTGGAGAAGGCCATCGCGGACGAGAAGATGGGCCTCGTCTGCCACGCCAACGCCCAGGCGGGGGCGGCGGCGCGCGGCGTGAAGATCGCCGGCAACCAGGTCCTGGAGGTCTTCCGCAACGACTACGCGGTCCGGATGCTCCGCGCCAACCCGGAGGCGGGCTTCGAGGCCCCGATCCGTATCTACCTCTACGAGCGACCGGACGGGACGGCCACCCTGGTCTACCGGAAGCCCTCCGCCGTGTTCCGCCCGTACGGCCATCCCGAGCTGGACACGCTCGGGGCGGAGCTGGACGAGATCTTCGACAGGATCGCCAGGCAGGCCATGGCGGCCAGATAGCGGCCGGTGATGCTCCTCGCGCTCGGCCTCACCACCCTCCTCCTCGGGCCCTGCGGCCCCGGAGAGGCCAACGTCCCGGCCGGCCCGTTCCTGATGGGGAGCGATGCCGGAGAGCGGGCATGGGCGTACCGCGTCTCGAGCCCGCCGGTCCGGGAGGCCCGCTGGTTCGACGACGAGCTGGCCCGCGGCCGCGCGGCCCTCCCGTCCTACTGCGTCGACCTCCAGCTCGTGAGCCAGCGCGACTACCAGGCCTTCGTCCGGGCGACCGGTCATCGCGTCCCCTTCATCTCCCGCGAGAACTACCAGCGCCAGGGCTTCCTGGTCCACGGCTACGAGGCCGGGGTCACCCTGTATCTCTGGCGGCAGGGCTCCGCGCCGCCGGCGCTCCTGGACCACCCCGTCGTCCTGGTGAGCGTGGCCGACGCCGAGGCGTACTGCCGATGGCGGTGGGAGCGCGACGGGGTGAGGCGCCGGCTCCCCAGCGAGGCGGAGTGGGAGAAGGCGGCTCGCGGCGCCGACGGCCGGTGGTTCCCCTGGGGGAGCCGATGGGACGCCCGGCGCCTCAACAGCGCCGAGCGGGGGCCCGGGACGACCACGCCCGTGGCGGCCTACCCGAACGGCCGGAGCCCCTTCGGACTCTTCGATGCCGTGGGGAACGTCTTCCAGTGGACGGCCACCGCCGATCCGGACGGGCGGCAGGTCCTGAAGGGGTGCGCCTGGGACGACGAACGCGGGCTCTGCCGCCCGGCCTTCCGTCACGGGCGCCCGCCCGCCTCCCGGCACATCCTGATCGGATTCCGCTGCGCCGGCCCCGCCGGAGAGTAGGCCGCCCCGAATTGTCAACCCCCCGCTCATCGTGTAAGCTGGAATTTGCCAGGGGCTCGCCGTGAAGATCGCCCTGCTGACGCCTTATTACGCCTCCGCGCGAGGGAACGCGGTCACCGTCCGGCGCATCGCACGGGGACTCCGGTCGAGCGGCGTGACCGCGGAGGTCGTGGATCTCTCCACGACCGGCCCCGAACCGGCCCTGGCGATCCTCCGCGAGTTCGCCCCGGACCTCGTCCACGGCTTTCACGCCTTTCGCGCCGGTCCCCTTGCGGCGCGCTACGCCGAGGAGGCCGGGCGCCCCCTGGTGATCTCTCTCAGCGGGACGGACGTCAACCACGATCTCTTCGACGGCGCGCGGCGGGAGGCCGTCGTCGGGGTGCTGCGGGCCGCCTCCGCCGTGGTAGGCTTCCACGAGACGATCCGGGAGGCCGTGGCCCGCGCCCTCCCTGACCTCGCCGCCCGGCTGTCGGTCATCCCCCAGAGCGTCGCGCTCGGGGACCGCCCCTTCCCGCTGGGGGCGCTCGTCCCCCTCCGGCCCGGCGAGGTGCGGTTCCTGCTCCCGGCCGGGATCCGACCGGTCAAGAACGTCTCCTTCCCCCTGGCCCACCTCGGAGAGCTGGCCGGCCGGTACCCGATCAAGTTCCTGGTGGCCGGCCCCGTCCTGGACGAGGAGGAAGGGGCCCGGCTCCTCCGCGCCCTCAAGGGGTGCGGATGGGCCTCCTACCTGGGCGAGGTCCCGCACGAGCAGATGGGGGCGCTCCTGGACGCGGTGGACGTGGTGGTCAACTCCTCGCGCTCGGAGGGGGGGATGGCCAACGCGATCCTGGAGGCCATGAGCCGGGGGAAGGCGGTGCTGGCCTCCGACATCCCCGGCAACCGCTCCATCGTCGTGGACGGCGTGGACGGTCTCCTCTTCGACTCGCCGGAGGCTTTCCGGTCGAAGGCCGAGCGGCTCGTCCGGGACGCGGAGTTCCGCCGTCGCCTGGGGGAAGCGGCCAGGGAGAAGATCGAGCGCTGCTACCCGCCCCGCCGGGAGCTCGCGGGGTACCTCGACCTCTACCGTCGGCTGCTCGGGTCGGGCCCGGCCGTCCCGGGACGGGCCGGTGCCCCGGGGCGGGGAGGGGCGGGGTGAGGGTCGTCCCCAAGAAGCTCGGGCACGTGGTCCTCAAGGTGCGGGACCTCGAGCGCGCCGAGGCCTTCTACGCCGGTCTGCTCGGCCTCACGGTGACCGGGTGCCTCCCCGGGCGGATGGTCTTCTTCGCGGCGCCCGGCAACACCGATTCCCACGATCTCGCCGTCTACCTGGTGGGCCCCGAGGCCGCCCCGCAGGCGCGCGAGCAGGTCGGCCTGTTCCATGTGGCCTACCAGGTCGAGAGCCGAGAGGCCCTGGAGGGGGCCTACCACCACCTGAAGGGCCACGGGGTCACGATCCTCGGGACCATGGACCACGGGGCGAACCTCTCGGTCTACTTCGAGGACCCCGATGGCCACACCGTGGAGCTGACCTACGAGGTCCCCCGCGGGGAGTGGCCGCCTCGCGCCAACCCCTTCGCCGGCCGCGACCCGCTGCCCTTCGACGAGGCCGCGAAGACCCCCCGCTAGGTCGGGGTCCGCGGCGCACCGTGGGGCGCGGCGAATTTTTCTGTTGACGACATCGGCGCGGAGTAGAGTAAAGTAACTCAATGTCAGCGATCAACGGAAGCGTCATCGGCAGGGTGACCGTCGGCCGCGGCTCTCCTCAGTCCATCTCATCGACCCTTGGTCCTTCGCCTTCCCGTCCGCTCCCTCCCGAGCCCGCCTCGGCCGCTGTCCGGTGGCATCCTTCTTGCTCCTTCGAGGGTGGAGCCTGGCGGGAGATCCTCTCGCCCCGTCCCGGGCGTCCAAAGAGACAGGAGTGACGGACCCGAGCAGACACCAGGCCCGTCGAGGAGGGTGGTATGGGTGAGGAGCGGGTGGAGCGGTTCGGCCGCGCGTTCGAGGCGCTGAGGGGGGAGATCCAGAAGGTCATCGTCGGCCACGACGACATCGTCGAGCAGGTCCTCGTCTGCCTCTTCGTGGGGGGGCACGTCCTCCTGGAGGGGGTCCCCGGCCTGGGCAAGACCCTCCTGGTCAAGACCCTGAGCGGCTGCCTCGACCTCTCCTTCTCCCGGATCCAGTTCACCCCCGACCTGATGCCGGCCGACATCATCGGGACCAACATCATCGGGGAGGACGCCGAGGGCCGGCGGCACTTCCAGTTCCAGCGGGGGCCCATCTTCGCCCACATCGTGCTGGCCGACGAGGTGAACCGGGCGACCCCCAAGACCCAGTCCGCCCTCCTGGAGGCGATGCAGGAGGGGAACGTGACCGTGTCGGGGACCGCCTACCCGGTCCCCGTCCCCTTCTTCGTCCTCGCCACCCAGAACCCCATCGAGATGGAGGGCACCTACCCGCTGCCCGAGGCGCAGCTGGACCGGTTCCTGTTCAAGCTCAGGGTCAGGTACCCCGCCCTGGAGGAGCTGAACGAGATCATCGAGCGGACCACCCGGGCCGAGGAGCCGACCGTCGGCCACGCCCTCCCCGGAGATCAGGTCTCGGGCTTCAAGGAGCTGGTGCGGGAGGTCCCCATCGCCTCCCACGTGCGGGAACTGGCCTCCACGATCGTGACGGCCACCCACCCGCAGTGGCCGCAGGCGCCCGAGGTGACCCGGCGCTACATCCGCTACGGCGCGAGCCCGCGGGCGGCCCAGGCCCTCGTGCTGGGGGGTAAGGTCCTGGCCCTCCGGGCCGGGCGCTTCAACGTCAGCGCCGAGGACCTCAAGGCGATCACCCTCCCGGCCCTCCGCCACCGGATCATCCTGAACTTCGAGGGGGAGGCCGAAGGGATCGACGTGGACCAGCTGATCCTCCAGGTGGTCGAGGCGGCGGAGGTGGAGGCCCGTCGGGGCAAGGAGGTCTTCTTCCGCTAGCGGTCGGGCGGCGCGGCCGGCCGCCAGGTCGGGGAGGGGGGCATGAGATCTGAAGAGGCCATCCGGGCAGCGGTTCAACGGGTCGGCCGGATCGTCAGGGTCCGTCGGGCGGCCCTCTACGGGCTCCGGGGCCTCGCCTGGGGGCTGACCACCGGCCTGATCCCGCTCCTGGGGAAGGCCGGTCTGGGACCGGCCGCCCTTCCTGCCGCCCTCGCCCTCGCCGCAGTCGGCGGGATGGCCGGGATCGTCTACGGGCTTCTGCTCCCCGTCCCCTTGCGGGAGCCCGCGCGCCTGGTGGACCGTACCTTCCGGCTCGACGACCGCCTCGCCACCGCCGTGGAACACCTCGGCCAGGTCCCGCGCGGCCCCCTGGTCGAGGCGCTGATCGAGGACGCCGCGGACCGGGTCCGGGATCGAGACCTCGGGGCCACGGTCCCCTGGCGGTGGCCGCGGGAGGTCAGGATCCTTCCGGCCTCCGCGCTGGCGCTCTGGGTCCTCGTCCTGCTCCCCCCCGTGCGTTTCCCGGAGGGCGTCTTCCCCTCGCTGACCCCCTCGGGCGAGCAGGAGGCCGAGCGCCAGGCGCAGAGCGTGCCGGTGGCGCAGGATCGCCGGCTCGCCCGGGCGCGGGAGACCGCCCCGCGGGTGGAGGTCCAGGAGCGGGACTACCTCCGACGGCGCGGGACGGGGCGGGAGACCCAGCAGGGCGACCTCTCGGCCATCTTCCGGGACACCAACATCGCCCAGCGACGACCGGACTTCTCGAGCTTCCTCAAGCACGGTGACGACCGCCTCAAGATCCTCGGCCAGGTCGAGAGCCTCCCCGACCTCCAGCGTGACTTCACCCAGAGCCAGTTCCGGGTCGCCTTCCGCAGGGCCAAGCGCCTCCTGGCCGGGATCCGGCCCGATCAGGTCTCCCCCGAGAAGCTCAGGGAGCTCCTGGACGAGATGCGACGCCTGGGTCGCCGGGGCGGGGGCGAGGAGTGGGGCCAGGACGTCTGGGAGGGGTCCGAGGCCCTGGCCGACGGGCGGATGCAACGGGCCCTCGAGGCCATGGAGCGGGCCCTGTCCAGGATGCGGGCCATGGAGGAGCGGAGCGGCAAGGGCCTCGAGGGGGGTCGCGACCGCGGGAGGGGCCAGGGCCGGAACCCGGGGATGCGGGGCGGCGAGGGGGAAGACTTCGGCGAGTACGAGGGCTCCCTGCCCGGGAAGGGGACCAACCCCGACTGGCGGGGCGCGCCCAGCACCCGGCTCGCTCAGGACCCGCTCGACTCGGCGGTGGAGGGGCAGCCCCGCCGGGGCCGGCGCGACGCCTTCGACACCAACCTGCTCGGCAAGGGATCCAGAAACCCCTCGCACCTGCCGTACATGTCGGTCTACGCCCAGTACCGGAAGATGATGGAGGAGGCCCTGACGAAGGAGACGATTCCCCTGGACTACCGCACCCAGGTCAAGGAGTACTTCCGGGCCCTGGAGGAGCGCTGATGCCCCCGAGCCCGCGCCCTGAGGGCCTCTTCTCCACCCACCTCCTGGCCCAGCTCGAGCGACTGACCTTCGTCTCCCGGCGGACGTGGCCCGGCCGGGTCAAGGGCGAGCGCAAGAGCCCCAGGAAGGGGGTCAGCGTCGAGTTCTGCGACTACCGTCCCTACGAGATCGGGGACGACCTCCGCTACGTGGACTGGAACGCCTTCGCCCGCCTCAACCGGCTCTACCTGAAGCTCTTCGTGGACGAGGAGGACCTCTGCATCCACCTCCTGCTGGATGCCAGCGCCTCCATGGCCTTCGGCGAGCCGTCCAAGTTCCGCTACGGCCAGCGCCTGGCCGCCGCCCTGGCCTTCATCGGCCTGGTCAACCTGGAGCGGGTGGGCGCGGGGCTCTTTCGCGAGCAGGTCGCGGCGGGCTGGTCGCCGTCCCGCGGTCGCAACCAGTTCCTCCCCTTCGTGGGGTCCCTCCTCGGGGTCGAGCCCGGGGGGCGCACCTCCTTCAACGGCGCCCTCAGGCAGTACGCCCGGAAGGCGCGGGACCCGGGCCTGGCCGTGGTCATCTCCGACCTCCTGGCCCCGGACGGGTTCGAGGAGGGCCTCCGGGCCCTCATGGAGCGGGGGTTCGACCTCCACATCGTCCACCTCCTCTCCGAGGAGGAGCTGGATCCGCCCTACGCCGGGGACCTGGAGCTGGTCGATGCCGAGACGGAGGAGAGCCGGGACGTCACCCTGGACGCCGAGGCCCTGGCCGGGTACCGCCGGCGGCTCGCGGCGTTCCTCGAGCGCGTCGAGGGGTTCTGCCGGACCAACGAGCTGAGCTACCACCGGGCCTCCACCGGCGTGCCCCTTGAGGACCTCCTCCTGCGGCGCCTCAAGGGCAGCCTCGTGCAATGAGCTTTCTCGCCCCGCTGGCCTTCGCGCTCCTCGGGCTGGCGGTCCCGCTCTTTTTGCTCTACTTCCTGAAGGTCCGCCGCCGCCGGCAGCCGGTCCCCTCGGTCCTCCTCTGGGAGCCGGCCCTGCGCGACCAACAGGCCTCGGCCTTCCTCCGGCGCTTCCAGCGGGATCCCCTCCTGATCCTGCAGCTCCTGGCCCTGGTCGTCCTGGTCGTGGCCCTGGCCCGGCCCGCCGTCACGATCACAGGGCGCGGGGCGGACAGCCTGGTGCTGGTCATGGACGTCTCGGCCTCGATGCAGGCGACGGACGTCGCCCCCACCCGCTTCCGCGAGGCCCAGCGCCGGGCCCTCGCCCTCATCGACGCGATGGAGAGGGGCGGGGAGGTCATGGTGGTCGAGGCCGCGGCCCAGCCGACGGTCCTGGTGCCCCTCACCCGGGACCGGGATCAGGCCCGTAGGGCGATCCTCGCCCTCCAGCCGCAGGACACGCCGGGCCGCCTCTCCGAGGCCCTCCGGACCGCCCTGGCCCTGTTCCCGAGGTCCCGGCCCCTCCAGGTCCACGTGCTGACGGACGGGGCCCTCGACGTCGGGGAGGCCTCCGAGTTCAGGGATCCCCGGGTCCGGTGGACGGCCGTGGGGCGTCGCGGCCACAACGTGGGGATCACCGAGCTCGCCCTCCGGAAGGCCTACTACGGGGTGTACGAGCACCAGGCCTTCCTCTCGCTGGTCAACTTCTCCCAGGCGCGCCTGGCCTTCCCCCTCAAGGTCTCCATCGACGGGCGCACTGTGAGCGAGCAGGCGATCTCCCTCGACCCCGAGGTGAAGCGGAACGTCATCGTCCCCTTCACGCACAAGGGGGGCGGCATCGTGCGGGTGGAGATCGGGGCCGACGACGACCTGGCCGTGGACAACGTCGCCTACGGGATCATCCCGCCGCCCCGGCAGCTGAAGGTCCTCCTGGTCACCCCCGGGAACCTGTTCCTCGAGAAGGCGCTCCGGGCGGATCCGCAGGTGGCGGTCGAGGTGAGGGCCCCCGAGACGTACGAGGGCGGCATGGCCGGGTTCGACGTGGTGGTCCTGGACAGCGCGTCCCCCGCCAGGATCGGGCCCGGGCGCTTCGTCCTGGTCAACACCCTCCCCGCCGACGTCCCCCTGGAGCACCTCGGGACGCTCGAGCAGCCCGTGGTCCTCGACTGGGCCCGGCAGCACCCGGTGATGCGCTTCGTGGACCTCAGCAAGGTGGCGGTGGAGCAGGCGATGCGGGTGCGCCCCGTGGCCGCCGGGAAGGCCCTCCTGGAGGCCGTGGGGGGGGCCCTCCTCTACCTCCTCGAGGACCGGGACCGCAAGCTGATCTTCGTCGGCTTCGACCTGTTCAAGACCGATCTCCCCCTCCGGGTCGCCTTCCCCCTGATCCTCTCCAACAGCCTCCGCTGGCTCTCCCCGGTCGGCCTGGAGGGCGCCGACCTCATGGTCCAGACCGGCACCCCGTTCCTGCTGCCGGTGGAGCACGGGGTCGAGGAGGCGCGGGTGCGGGACCCCTCCGGGGAGGAGTGGAGAGCGCCGATCACCCGCGGGCTGCTCTCCTTCACCCGGACGGATCGGACGGGACTCTACTCCCTCGAGACCGGCAAGGGGGCGATCCGCTTCGCGGTCAACCTCGCCTCGGAGGCGGAGTCGAACACCGCCCCGCGGCCCCTCCCCGAGGCCGGGGCCGCGGCCGGCGGTGTGGGGGAGGTGTTCCAGTTCCATCGGGAGGTCTGGACGACCCTCCTCCTCCTCGCCCTGGGCCTGCTCATGCTGGAGGGGATCCTCTACTGGCGCCGCCAGACGGCCGGGCGCTGGACCATCCCCGCCCGGGGGGCGGACCGGTGGGCCCTCGGACTCCGGCTCCTCCTCCTCCTCCTGCTCGGCGTCGCCCTGGGCAAGCCCCAGTGGACGCGCTGGGTGGACCGCCAGAACGTCTTCTTCCTCCTGGACCACTCGGACAGCGTGGGCCTGGCCACCCGGGAGACGGCCTATCGCGCCGCGGTCCAGGCCCTCGAGGGGATGAAGGACGACGATCGGGCGGGGATGATCGTCTTCGGGGCCGAGGCCCGGCTGGTCGAGCCCCTCCGGCCCAAGCCGACCTTCCGCCGCTCCGAGGCGGAGGTCCCGGGGAAGGGGACGGACATCGAGCGGGCGATCCAGCTCGCCCTGGCCTCCCTGCCGCCCGGGGAGGCCAACCGCGTCGTGCTCCTCTCCGACGGCCGGCAGAACCTCGGCCACGCCCTGGCGGCGGCGCAGGCCGCCGCGGATCGCGGGGTCGAGATCTACCACGCCCCCCTGGCCCTCCCCTTCGCCGATGAGGTCGTGGTCGAGCAGCTCCTGCTCCCCTCCGAGGCGAAGTTCGGCGAGCCCTTCTACGCCAGGATCGTGGTCTCGAGCGTGCGGGAGACCTCGGGGCGCCTGGCGCTCTACCGCAACGGGGAGTTCCTCGGCTCCCAGCTGGTCAAACTGACCCCGGGGAAGAACGTCTTCACCTACCGCCAGGCCCTGGAGCAGTCGGGGGTGCACGTCTACCAGGCGCACCTCGAGGTGGACGGCGACACCATCGAGGAGAACAACCGCGCCGTTGGGATGGCGGTGGTGCGCGGCAAGCCCCGGGTCCTCTACGTGGAGAAGGACCGGCCCCAGGCCCAGAACCTGGTCGCGGCCCTCCGCGCCCAGCACATCGACGTCGAGCTGGCAGGGCCGGAGGGCCTCCCGAAGGACCCGGAGGGGCTCGAGAAGTACGACGGGGTGATCCTCTCCAACGTCTCCTCCCTGAAGCTCACCACGCGGCAGATGGAGTCGGTCCGGGACTACGTCCGGGACCGCGGCGGGGGGCTGGTCATGCTGGGCGGGGAGGAGAGCTTCGGTCTCGGGGGGTACTACCGGACCCCGATCGAGGAGGCCCTCCCGGTGACCATGGACGTCAGGCAGAAGGTCGAGATCCCGAGCCTGGCCGTCGTGCTCTCCATCGACCGGTCGGGCTCCATGGCGATGTCCACCGACGACCGGGTCACCAAGCTCGACATCGCCAAGGAGGCTGCGCACCTGGTGGTGGAGCTCCTGGACGAGCGGAACGAGGTCGGCGTCCAGAGCTGGGACACCGAGTTCAACTGGGTGGTCCCCATCGTCCCGGCCAAGGACAAGGAGACGATCCACCACGAGATCGCCTCCGTCCGGGCCGGGGGCGGGACGGACGGCTACCCGGCGCTCAGGGAGGCCTACAAGGCCCTCTACGAGCGCCAGGCCATCCTGAAGCACGTGATCTTCCTCTCCGACGGCCAGATGACCCGGGGGGATTTCGCCGGCCTGGTCAGGCGCATGGCGAAGGACAAGATCACCGTCTCGGCGGTGGCGATCGGCAAGGACGCCGACGTCCAGCTCATGATCGACATCGCCAAGTGGGGGAAGGGACGGTTCTACTACACCGATGACACCCACACCATCCCGCGCATCTTCACCCTGGAGACCCAGCTTGCCTCCAAGTCGTCCCTGATCGAGCAGCCGTTCCGGCCGGTCCTGGCCACCCCCTATCACGAGATCGTCCAGGAGATCGATTGGTCCAAGGCCCCCCCGCTGGGGGGATACGTGGCCACCAGCCTGAAAGGGAGCGCGGAGATGCTCCTGATGACCCATCAGGAGGATCCCCTCCTGGCCGCGTGGCAGTACGGCCTCGGGCGGGGCGTCGCCTTCACCGCCGACGCCAAGGCGAAGTGGGGGATCCTCTGGCTCCGCTGGAAGGATTTCAACCGCTTCTGGTCGCAGACGGTCCGCTGGACCCTCAGGACCGGGGCCCGCAGCGACACCACGGCCACGGTGAGGCGGCACGGCGGGCTGGGGGTGGTCACCGTGGAGGCGGTGGACCCCAGAGGCGAGTTCATCAACTTCCTCGAGGCGCAGCTCGGCGTGGTCGCCCCGGACAAGACCCAGAGCGCGGTGAGCCTCGAGCAGGTGGCCCCGGGGCGGTATCAGGGGGTCTTCCCCGCCACCCAGGAAGGGGTCTACCTGGTCGGCCTCGCCCAGCGCAAGGATCAGAAGATGGTCGGCTCCCAGATCGTGGGCCTGGTCGTCCCCTACGCCCAGGAGTTCCGCGAGCTGGGATCCGACGAGACCTTCCTCCGCGAGATCAGCGAGCTGACGGGCGGGGGAGGCCTCGCGAACCCCAAGGACGCCTTCGAGCTCCATCGCCGTCGGTCCCGGATCTTGGTGGACCTTTGGCCGTGGCTCGCCGGGTTCGCGACCCTGCTCCTGGTTCCGGAGATCGCCCTCCGCCGGCTGGGCCCGCTGGTCTCGTACGCCTGGAGGGGGTTCCGGCGGCGGAGCTAAGGATGGAGCGGTTCGGTCGGTCAGGCGGATGGGCGAGGGCGCTCGCCGTGCTCGCCGCGCTCCTTTCGATCACCGTCGGGGCCGGGACGGGGGAGGCCAAGGCCCGCCCGCTGCTGGTCCTGCCCTTCCAGGCCACGAGCCCGGGGGGCGGGGACGACTGGATCGGCGAGGGGCTGGCCGAATCCCTCATCCTCGCCTTCCGGAGCCATCCGGCCTTCCTGCCGGTGGACCGGGCTCGGGTGCGGCAGGCGATCAGGGCCGCCGGGGAGGACCCCGAGGGCCCGCTTCCGGAGCGGACAGTGCTCGCGGTGGCCCGGTCCGTGCGGGCCGAGTCGGTCCTCCTGGGCGAGTATCGCCGGGAGGGGGGGAGCCTGACCGTGGTCCCCCGTCACCTCGAGGTCCGGACGGGTGGCGCCGAGGCCCGCTCGGGGGAGCCGCTCCAGGGATCGCTGGACCGCTGGAAGGCGCTCCAGGGAGACCTCGTGCGCTACTACCTCAAGGCGCTCAAGGTCGCCGAGAAGCCGGAGGAGGTCCAGCGGCTCGCGGAGACCGCGGGGCTCACGGCCAACCTGACCGCCTTCGAGGCCTTCGTGAAGGGGCGCCGGGCCTACCTCCGGGGGAGCCAGTCGGGGTACGAGGGGGCGGTGGAGCTCTTCGGGCGGGCGGCTGAGCTCGATCCCGGGTTCGCCCTCGCCCACTTCGAGCTGGGACAGGCCCACCTCGCCCTGGGCAACCGCTGGAAGGCCGCGGCCCAGTTCCGGGCGGCCTCCCAGTTCGACCCCGCCTCCCCAGAGCCCTTCAAGGCCCTGGGGGACCTCTTCATGTCCAGCCCCCGGCGCCTCTACGAGCAGGCGATCGAGGCCTACCGCCGGGCCATCGGGCTCAGGCCCCACTACGCGGAGGCCTACGTGGGCCTCGGGGATGCCCGGGCCGCCAAGGGGGACTACGAGGCCGCGATCGCCGAGTACCAGAAGGCCCTCGACTTCGACCCACTGAACGCCCGGGTCCACTTCAGCCTCGGGCGGATCTACTACGGCGAGAAGGGGCTGTACTACGAGGCGGTCGCCGCGTACAAGAAGGCGATCGAGCTGGATCCCTACTTCCTGGAGGCCCGGATGGGGCTCGGGGAGGTCTACGAGGAGAAGGGGCTCTACGACGGCGCCATCGCCGAGTACCGGAAGGTGATCGAGGTCAACGCCAGGCACCCGGGCGCCCACTACAACCTGGCCCTGTCCCTCGAGAAGGTGGACGTCAAGGAGGCCATCGCGCAGTGGGAGCGCTACATCGAGCTCGCCTCCCAGCTCCCGAGCGAGAAGGACTGGGTGGACATCGCCCGTCAGCACCTGAAGAAGCTGCGGGGCCTTGAGAAGGGGCAGTAAGAAACTCGGAGGGGGGCGGAGCCCCCCTCCGAACCTCCCCCAAGATGGCGCGGGCCAAGCCCGCGCTCGGAGCGGACATGCATCTCCGAAAGGTTCCGGGGGGAGGCAGGCCCCGAAGCCGGTCGCTGAAGAGCGACCGGCCGGCTTCGCCGGGGGCCGTCGGAAGGGGGGCAGCGCCCCCCTCCGAGTTAGTCGCGCCCGAGGAGCCGGCGGAGCCCGGACAGGATCGCCGTCGCCTCCACCGGCCCGGGGAACGCCGCCGGGCTCACCGCCTCCGGCCGGTACACGACGCGGGCGTGATCGCCCGCGAGGCTGACCTCCACCCGCTCCACCCCTTCGAGCCCTGCCAGGGCCCGGCGGACCCGATCGGCTCAGAGGGAGCAGAGCATCCCCGTGACCGAGATCACCGCCTGCCGGCGTCCCCCGGGGAGGGGAGTGTCCTCGAGGACCCTGGCGGCCGGCCGGACCCTCCAGTTCCCGAGCTTCAGCTTCACGCCCGAGCCCCCGGTCCCCCGTTGAGGTCCCTGAGCCGCACGCCCCTCGTATCATACCCGATCCGTTCCGGACGGGCCATCAGACCTTGACACCACGAGTCGGAGTGGCGTACATTCTGCTCGTGCGGGGTTTCACAACCACGCCATCTCGGAGTACGCCGCCGCGATCCCGAACCGAGAGGGGGCCATGAGGGGAGAGTTGCGGAAGGACCTCGCCACGGGCCAGTGGGTGCTGGTCCGTCAGCCGGAGCAGGAGTGGCAGGCCGACGCCGAATGCCCCTTCTGTCCGGGGAACGAGCACCTCACCCCGCCCGAGATCGCCGCCTACCGGAAGGAGGGGGCCATGCCGAACGGCCCCGGGTGGCAGGTGCGGGTGGTCCCCGAGCGGAACCCCTTCTTCCAGGTCGAGGATGACCTGCTGCGGGAGGGGCTCGGGATGTACGATCGGATCTCCACCCGCGGGGCCAGCGAGATCGTCATCGAGGATCCGGCCCACGACCGGGCCCTGGCCGGGATGGCGGAGGAGCAGGTGGTGCGGGTCCTCTGGATGTACCGCGACCGGCTCCAGGACCTGAAGCGGGACGCCAAGATCCGCGACGTGCTGATCACGCGCCGCTACAAGAAGCCCGGGGCCCGGATCCCCCACCCCTACTCGCGGATCCTGGCCGCGCCGATCATCTTCGGGCAGATCCGGACCGAGCTCGACCGCGCGCGGGAGCACTACCTCTATAAGCGCCGCTGCATCTACTGCGACATCCTGCGCGAGGAGATCGCGGCGGAGGCCCGGATCGTCAGGCTCACCCCCCACTTCCTGGTCTTCGTCCCCTACGCCGCCCGAACCGCCTGCCAGACCTGGATCCTGCCGCGCCAGCACGCCTGCGCCTACGAGACCGTCTCGCCGGAGGGGGTGAACGACCTGGCCGGCCTCCTCAAGGGGCTCGCGGCCACCTTCGACAGGGCCCTGGGGGATCCGCCCTTCGAGCTGGCCCTGCACACCGCGCCGAACCTCGCGGTCAAGCTCTTGCCCGATGAATGGGCCACGGTCGCCCGAGACTACCACTGGCACCTGGAGCTTACCCCGCACCCCGAGCGCCTCGCCCTGGTGGGGGGGATCACCGTCAACGAGACGCCCCCCGAGCAGGCGGCCCGTCTCCTCCGGGAGGCCTGGGCCGCGACCCGCTAGGAGGCCCCTCAGGGGTAGAGCCCTCGGACCCGCTTCCCCTCCGCGATCCGGCTCACCCCGAGCATCAGCGCGGCCGTCCGGAGGGTCGTCCCGTCGCGCTGGGCCAGCCCCCAGACCTGGTTGAAGGCCCGGGTGATCACCTCCTGGAGACGGGTGTTGATCTCGCTCTCCCGCCAGAAGTAGAACTGGAGCCCCTGGACCCACTCGAAGTAGGAGACCACCACCCCGCCCGCGTTGGCGAGGATGTCCGGGATGACGGCGATCTTCCGGTCCGCCAGGATGGCGTCCGCCTCGGGCGTGGTCGGCCCGTTGGCGCCCTCGGCGACGACCCGCGCCTTGATCCGGTCGGCGTTGGCCTCGGTGAGCTGGCCGCCCACCGCGGCCGGGATCAGGAGGTCGCAGTCGAGCTCGAGAAGTTCGGGGTTGGTGAGCGGCTCCGCGTCCCGGAAGCCGGCGACGGACCCGGTCTCCCGGACATGGCCGGCGAGCTCGCGGATGTCCAGCCCCTTCCCGTTGTGGACCCCGCCCTTGGCGTCGCTCACCGCGACGACCTGGCACCCCTCCCGCCAGAGGAGCCGGGCCACGACCGAGCCGACGTTGCCGAACCCCTGGATCGCGGCGCGGGTTCCCTTGAGATCGAACCGCAGGTGGCGGGCGGCCTGGTAGAGGGCGTAGACGATCCCCCGGCCGGTGGCGTCCCGGCGCCCCGCCGAGCCGCCCACGATCAGGGGCTTGCCGGTCACGACCCCCGGCACGCTCTTCCCCTGGGTCATGGAGTAGGTGTCCATGATCCAGGCCATGGTCTGCTCGTCGGTCCCGAGGTCCGGGGCGGGGATGTCGAGGTCCGGGCCGATCATCAGGATGATCTCGGTGGTGAAGCGCCGGGTCATCCGCTCGAGCTCGCGCGGGCTCATGGCGGAGGGGTTGCACCGGACGCCGCCCTTGGCGCCGCCGTAGGGGAGCCCCATGAGGGCGCACTTCCAGCTCATGAGCATGGCCAGGGCCGTCACCTCGCCGAGGTTGACGTCGGGGTGGTACCGGAGGCCCCCCTTGGTCGGCCCCAGGGTGGTGTTGTGGTGGACCCGGTAGCCGATGAAGACCCGGGTCGAGCCGTCGTCCATCAGGGTCGGGATCGAGACCACCAGGGCCCGGCGGGGCACCCGGAGGCGTTCGTGGATGTCGGGGTCCAGCTTGAGTCCGAGCGCCACCGCATCGAGCTGCCGCACCGCCGTCCGATAGAGATCAGAATCAAACTCCATTTTGTCCTCCAAAACCGTCTGCTCTTCTTCTGATTTTGCCCTGCGATTCCCTCTTGACAGGAGCCGGCGGGTATCCTACCCTGACTGAGGCGACCATTTTAGTCGGAGATGCAAAAGGTCGGAGATGCTTAGGCTGACCAAGCGGGCCGATTACGGGTTGATCGCGATCCATTATATCGCGTTCCACCAGGGCGACGGGATCGTCAATACCAGGAAGATCGCAGAGGAGTTTAACATTCCTGTCGAGCTTCTGGCCAAGATCCTTCAGCGCATGGCCAAGCGGGGGCTCATCGTCAGCCAGAACGGTCCCAAGGGCGGGTACCTCCTGGCCCGGGCCCCCGACCGGATCACCGTCGGGGAGGTGATCCGGGCCATCGAGGGACCCGTCAACATCGTGAGCTGCTATCAGACCCCGACCTGCCCCCAGATGACCCGCTGCAGTCTCCGGCACCCGGTGCGGAAGATCCAGGACTCGATCACCCGGTTCCTGGACGAGATGACCCTGACCGAGATGAACGCGAACTGAGCGAGGAGACGACATGGCCTTGAAGCTTCCCATCTTCATGGACAGCCACTCGACGACCCCGGTGGACCCCCGGGTCCTCGAGGCGATGCTCCCGTATTTCACGGAGCGCTTTGGTCACCCGGGCAGCCGGAACCACCCCTTCGGCTGGGAGGCCGAGAAGGCGGTGGACGAGGCGCGGGCCAAGATCGCCCGCCTCATCGGCGCCCGGGACCCCAAGGAGGTCGTCTTCACCTCGGGCGGGACCGAGTCGGACAACCTGGCCCTCAAGGGCGCGGCCGAGATGTACCGGGAGAAGGGGACCCACATCGTCACCACGGCCATCGAGCACCGGGCGGTCCTGGACGTCGCCCGCCGGCTCGAGAAGCAGGGCTTCGCCGTCACCTACGTCCCGGTGGGCCACGACGGCCTCGTGGATCCCGAGGCGATCCGGGGAGCCATCACGGACAAGACCATCCTGATCTCGGTCATGTTCGCCAACAACGAGATCGGGACCCTCCAGCCGATCGCCGAGATCGGGAAGGTCGCCAAGGAGCGGGGGGTCCTCTTCCACACCGACGCCACCCAGGCGGTGGGGAAGGTCCCGGTGGACGTCGAGGCCATGGGGATCGACCTCCTGACCTGCTCGGCCCACAAGATCTACGGCCCGAAGGGGATCGGCGCCCTCTACGTCCGCCGGAAGAACCCCCGCGTCCGGATCGCGCCCATCATCGACGGGGGCGGGCACGAGCGCGGGGCGCGCTCCGGCACCGTCCCCGTCCCCCTGGCGGTGGGGTTCGGCACGGCCGCGGAGATCTGCCGGGAGGGCATGCCGGAGGAGGCGGCCCGGCTGGCCAGGCTGCGGGACGCCCTCCAGGACAAGATCCTCTCCAGCGTGGACGAGGTCTACCTCAACGGGCATCCCGAGAAGCGGCTCCCCCACAACCTGAACGTCTCCTTCGCCTACGTGGAGGGGGAGTCGGTCCTGATGGGGGTCAACAAGGAGGTGGCGATCTCCTCGGGGTCCGCCTGCACCTCGGCGACCCTCGAGCCCTCCTACGTCATCGCCGCGCTGGGGGTGGACCCGGAGCTGGCCCACTCCTCCATCCGGTTCGGGCTGCACCGGTTCAACACCGAGGAGGAGGTCGAGTACGTGGGCGGCCGCATCGTCGAGGTGGTGATCCGGCTCCGGGAGATGTCCCCCCTCTACGAGCTGGCCAAGGAGGGGGTTGACATCAAGTCCATGCGTTGGAAAGCTGAGTAGGGACGGCCACCGCTCGATAAGGAGGGATCCATGGCCTATAGCGACAAGGTGATCGATCACTATAACAACCCGAGGAACGTGGGCTCCTTCCCCAAGGGGACCCCTGGCGTGGGGACCGGTCTGGTCGGGGCCCCGGAGTGTGGCGACGTGATGAAGCTCCAGATCAAGGTCAATCTGGAGTCGGGGCTCATCGAGGACGCCAAGTTCAAGACCTTCGGCTGCGGCTCCGCCATCGCCAGCTCCAGCCTGGCCACCGAGTGGCTGAAGGGGAAGTCCGTCGAGGAGGCCCTGAAGATCAAGAACACCGACATCGTCAACGAGCTGAAGCTCCCCCCGGTGAAGATCCACTGCTCGGTCCTGGCCGAGGACGCCATCAAGGCCGCCCTCCGGGACTTCCAGGAGCAGTGGGCCGCGAAGCAGGCGGCGGCGACCCCGTCCGTGACCTCGTAGGGAGAAGGAGGGAACCGACGCGATGGCCGTGAACGTCACCGAGAGCGCGATCAAGCAGGTCAAGCAGCTCATCGAGAGCCAGCACCTCGAGAACGTCTACCTTCGGATGGGCGTCCGAGGGGGCGGGTGCTCCGGGCTCTCCTACAACCTCGAGTTCGACACCGAGGTGAGCCAGCACGACAAGGTCTTCGAGATCGACGGGATCAAGGTGGTGGTGGACCCCAAGAGCTACCTCTACCTGAACGAGACCACCCTCGATTACGTGACCCAGGGGCTCACCGGGGGCTTCACCTTCGTGAACCCCCAGGCCAAGTCGAGCTGCGGGTGTGGGAGCTCCTTCTCGGCCTGAGCCGGGCGCGCCGTCGGGGCGCCCCTGTCCAGCGGTGAGGAGATCGCGCGTGAGGCCCGGGTGAGGGTCGCTGCTCGGGGTGAACGTCCCACGGGCCTCCCAGCGAGGCCCATTTCTTTTTCGGCCATGAGGTGTTGGAACTGTCACGAGTCCGCCCCGGCGGGTGATCGCTGCCCGGCGTGCGGCCGGCTCCAGCCCTTCGAGGAGGGGGGGGATCACTGGAGCCGCCTGGGCCTGCCGCGGCGGCTCTCCCTGGGCGGCGAGGAGCTGGAGGCCCGGTTCCACGCCCTCAACCGGAGGTTTCACCCCGACTACTATCAGCGGCGCTCCGAGCGGGAGCAGGCGATCAGCCTGGAGAACTCGGCGGCGGTCAACGTCGCCTACCGGACCCTCCGGGATCCCATCGCCCGGGTGGAATACCTGCTCGGGCTCATGGGGATGCCCCTCGAGGGAGGGCAGGGGCAGCCCCCGGCCGAGCTCTTCGAGGAGATCATGGAGCTGCAGGAGCGCTTGCAGGAGTACCGGGAGGTCCGGGGGGACGGGGCCAAGCTGGAGCGGCGCCTCGCCGCGGATCGGGCCGATCTGGGGGCCCGGAAGGCCGAGGTGGAGAGCCGGCTCTTCGGCCTCTACCCCCGCTGGGACGAGCTGGCCGAGCGGGACGGGGAGGCGAGCCGCGGGCTCCTGGGGGAGATGCGGACGCTCCTGGCGACGCGCGCCTATCTGCGGACGATCCTGAGGGACCTCGACGAGGTTCTCGGCACGGCGGAAAGGACCGAGTGAATGGCGGATCTGGTCATCGGCATCGATCTGGGGACCACCAACAGCCTGGTGGCGTACATGGACGGGGATCTCCCGCGGGTCATCCCCGACCGGGAGGGGCGCGCCCTGCTCCCGTCGGTGGTGACCTTCGGGCCGGACGCGCCCGTGGTGGGGGAGGGCGCCAAGCGCCAGCTCATCCGGCAGGCGGACCGGACCGTCTACTCGATCAAGCGCTTCATGGGGAAGGGCTTCGAGGACGTCCGGGAAGAGCTCCGGTACTTCCCCTTCCGCGTCAGCCCCAGCCAGGAGGTGGTCCGGATCCGGATCGGGGAGCGCGAGCTGACGCCCCCGGAGATCTCGGCCCTCATCCTCCGGGAGCTCAAGCAGTGGGCGAAGGCGCACCTGGGCCGGGAGGTCGAGAAGGCGGTCATCACGGTCCCGGCCTACTTCAACGACAGTCAGCGCCAGGCCACCAAGGACGCCGGCCGGCTCGCCGGGCTCGAGGTCATGCGGATCGTCAACGAGCCCACGGCCGCCTGCCTGGCCTACGGCCTCCAGCGGAAGAAGGAGGGGATCATCGCGGTCTACGATCTGGGGGGCGGGACCTTCGACATCTCGATCCTCAAGGTCAAGGAGGGGATCTTCGAGGTCCTGGCGACCAACGGGAACACCCATCTCGGCGGGGACGACTTCGACCGGGAGCTGGTCGACCTCATCCTCCGGGAGGTCCGGGAGCGCCACGGGGCCGACCTCGCCGCCGACCCCGAGGCGATGCAGGAGATCCGCCTGGGGGCGGAGGCCGCCCGGGTGCGGCTCTCGGCCGAGGAGTGGACGGTCCTGACCATCCCCTTCCCCCAGCACGGGTTCACCTTCCGCCGGGAGATCGGCCGGGCCGAGCTGGAACGGCTGCTCGAGAGGCTGGTCCAGGAGACCCTGGAGCCTTGCCGGCTGGCCCTGGCCGACGCGGGCCTCGAGGCCTCCCAGCTCGACGAGGTGCTGCTGGTGGGCGGCGCGACCCGGACGCCCCTGGTCCGGCGGCGGGTCCAGGAGCTCTTCGGCCGGGTCCCCCACAGCGAGCTCAACCCGGACGAGGTCGTCGCCCTGGGGGCCGCGGTCCAGGCCCACATCCTGGCGGGGGGCATCACCCACATGCTCCTCCTCGACGTGACCCCGCTCTCGCTGGGGATCGAGACCCTGGGGGGCGTGATGAGCGTGATCATCCCCCGCAACACCACGGTCCCGACCTCGGCCAAGGAGCAGTTCACGACCTCGGTGGACGGCCAGACGGTCGTGGACTTCCACGTCCTCCAGGGGGAGCGGGAGCTGGCCAAGGACAACCGGAGCCTCGCCCGCTTCGAGCTCCGAGGGATCCCACCCATGCCGGCGGGGATCCCGCGGCTCGAGGTGACCTTCCTGATCGACGCCAACGGGATTCTCCAGGTCTCCGCGCGGGAGCTCCGGAGCGGGACGGCCGCCTCGGTGGAGGTCAAGCCCTCCTACGGGCTGACCGACGAGGAGGTGGAGCGGATGCTCCAGGAGTCCTACGAGCACGCCGAGGCCGACGTCCGCGCCCGCCTGCTGATCGAGACGCGGAACGAGGCCGACACGGTCCTGCGGGCGACCGAGAAGGCGCTCGGCCAGGGGGCGGGGCTGATCGGCCCCGAGGAGGCGGACCGGATCCGGGAGGCCCTCGAGGCCCTCCGGGCCGTCCGGGACGGGGAGGACCTGGACCTGCTGCGGGAGCGGCTGGACCGGCTCAACCAGGCGACCCTCCACCTCGCCGAGGTGCTGATGGACAGCGTCCTCCGGGAGGCGCTCCGGCATCGGCGGGTGACGGAGACGCCGGAGAAGCGGTGAGACGATGGGCAAGGTACGGGTCACCTTTCTGCCCCTGAACAAGACCATCGAGGTGGACGAGAAGGACTACCCCTTCGGGGATCACGGTCTGCCGGGCTCCATCCTGGACATCGCCCTGGCCAACGGCATCGACCTCGAGCACAACTGCGGGGGGAACTGCGCCTGCACCACCTGCCACGTCATCGTCAAGGAGGGGATGGAGAGCCTCTCCCCCATGGAGGACGACGAGGAGGACCGGCTGGACATGGCCGAGGGGCTGACCCTCAGGTCCCGCCTCGGCTGCCAGGCCGTGGTGCGCGGCGACGTGGTGGTGGAGATCCCCGACTGAGGGAGGCCTCGCATGGAGCTGACCTGGAGGGACGCCGAGGAGATCGCCATCCGCCTGGCCGAGAGATTCCCGGAGACCGATCCGCTCTCGGTCCGGTTTGTGGATCTCCACCGGTGGGTGACCGAGCTGGAGGGGTTCTCGGACGACCCGAAGACCTCCACCGAGGGGCACCTGGAGGCGATCCAGATGGCCTGGCTGGAGGAGTTCCGGAATAAGTGAGGGCCTACCAGGCGACGACGGAATCGGCGGCGAAGATGAGCTCGAGGAGCCGGGCGTGGCTGATGGCAGGGTAGGGGGAGGCGGTCGCGCCGTCGTCCAGGCGGTAGATCTCGGCCTGGAGGGGGAGGGTCGTCCCCGCAGCCTCCTGCATGAGGACCACCGAGAGCCGGCAGTCGGGGTCCTGGGCCTGCCGGCTGAGGATCTCGAGCACCTGGCCGGAGGGCGGGGCCTTGAGCAGGTGGAGGAGATGCGGCACTCGGCCCTAGAAGGCGAGGACGCGCTCGCTCCCCGCCACCAGCTCGGCGATCTCGGCGGCCGAGACGGGAACGACCTCGTGCCCCTCCGGGTTCCAGTCGTCGCCGGTGGGGACAGCCTCGCGCGCGGCATGGAAACGCTGGCCGAGCTTCTTGAGGGTGGCCAGGTGCCTGACGATGTCGTCCCCGTCCACGTAGTCGTCGGCGCCCGCGTCCAGGAGCTTAGCGCCCCTGCCGGTCAGCACGATCTCCACGGGGGTCTCGCCGGCCACGACCCCCAGGGCGATCCGGAGCGCCTCGTTGGCCTTGTGGGTTTCCCGGGGATCGGCGGAGATCAGGACCAGGACGCGGGAGGGCACGGGCTAGTTGAGGGCGACGAAGCGCTCGCAGCCGTTGAGAAGGTCGGTGAGGACGACCAGCCCGCAGTAGGCGGCCTTGTCCGTGATGGGGAGCCCCCGCCGCTGGCAGCCGTACGCGCAGACGAAGAGCTTGGCCCCCTCCCGTCCGAGCTCGAGGACCCGGTCGTCGTCGATCGCCCGGACCCCGTCGTCGATCAGGTAGAGGTAGAGATCCACCCCCGAGGCCAGGGCCTCGCGCGAGAGGGCGAGGCAGGTCTCGAGGTTGGGGTGCTCGGGGTGGGTGGAAAGCAGGAGGCCGAGCTTTTTGCCCTTGAGATTCATGGCGACCTCGTGGAAACTACGGTAACATCTGGCCTCCCCGATGTCAAACGCGCCGAGGCCCCTGGCGCCTCCCGGCGCGCACCCGGGGAGCCGGTGACGTGAGCGACGCCGACCGCCGCTTCCACGAGTCCTGGCTCGGCATGGTCCAGCCCGTGGCCGGGCTCACGGTGTCGATCCCGGTCCTCGTGGACGCGGGCGCGATGGTCCGCCACCCGCCCTCGTTCC
>JACPHL010000024.1 GCA_016188625.1 Candidatus Rokuibacteriota bacterium
ACCCTCTCAGGCCGGCTACCCATCATCGCCTTGGTGGGCCGTTACCCCGCCAACGAGCTAATGGGCCGCGGGCCCCTCTGGGAGCGGCAGCTTGCGCGACCTTTCCTCCCCGGAACTTGTGTCCCGAGGAACGCATCCGGTATTAGCCCCCCTTTCGAGAGGTTATCCCGGTCTCCCAGGCAGGTTACCCACGTGTTACTCACCCGTCCGCCGCTGGGACCGCCGAGTGGTTGCCCACCCGACGATCCCCGCTCGACTTGCATGTGTTAGGCACGCCGCCAGCGTTCGTTCTGAGCCAGGATCAAACTCTCCGGTTTGAACCTATGACCCTGCCAGGCTCGTGGCCTCGACAGGGAAAGGGCATGCACACCTCACCGCGAGCCAGTAGCATATTCAGCTTTCAAAGAGCAAGGCAGGTTGTTGAGAACCAGGCGGGTCTTAACAACCCGAGGACCAGCCCCGCAGAGGGGCTGGGCAACACCCAATGTTAGAAGGCCCCCGGGCCCCTGTCAAGGGCTTTTTGGGCCCGCTGGACCAGCCGGGGGGGCGGGCTCGACCACCTCGACGATCCGGAACTCCCGCCGTCCCCGCTGAATAAGTATCTCATCTCCGGGCTTGAGGGTCAAGACCCGGGAGGGGTCCTCGACCCGTTGGTGATCGATCCGGATCCCCCCCTGCTGGATGAGCCGGCGGGCCTCGCTGATCGAGACCGCGATCCCCGCGGCCGCCACCAGGTGGTCGAGGCGGACGGCCGCCCCGGCCGGCGCGTACCGGACCCGCGGCACGTCCTGGGGGACCTGCCGCTCCTGGAACTGCCGCACGAAGGCCGCCTCGGCCTCTTGCGCGGCCGCCTCGCCGTGGAACTGGGCCACCACGGTCCGGGCCAGGCGCTTCTTGGCGTCCATGGGGTGGACCCGGCCGGCCCGCACCCCGGCCTCAATCCCCCGGATCTCCCCGGTGGGCAGGGCGGTCACCAGGGGGTAGTAGAGCAGCATGAGCTCGTCCGAGATGGACATGAGCTTGCCATACATCTCCCCGGGCGGCTCGGCGATCCCGACGTAGTTCCCGAGGCTCTTGGACATCTTCTGGACCCCGTCGAGGCCGGGGAGGATGGGCAGGGTGATGGCGATCTGGGGCTCCTGGCCGAGGGCCCGCTGGAGGTCCCGGCCGACCAGGAGGTTGAAGGTCTGGTCCGTCCCGCCCAGCTCGACGTCGGCTCGGAGGGCCACGGAGTCGTAGGCCTGGAAGAGCGGGTAGAGGAACTCGTGGAGGTGGATGGGCCGCTGGGCGTCGTACCGGGCGGCGAAGTCCTCCCGCGCCAGCATCCGGGCGACCGTCACCTGGGCGCTCATCCGGACCACGTCCTCGGCCCTGAGGGGGGCGAGCCAGCCGGAGTTGAAGACGACCCGGGTCCGCCCGGGGTCCAGGATCCGGAAGACCTGCTCCCGGTAGGTCCGGGCGTTGACCTCGATCTCCTCGCGGGTGAGCGGGGGCCGGGTCTCGCTCTTGCCGGTGGGGTCCCCGATCATCCCGGTGAAGTCCCCGATGACGAAGAAGACCTCGTGCCCGAGCTCCTGGAACTGCCGCATCTTCTGGATGACGACGGTGTGCCCGAGGTGCAGGTCCGGGGCCGTGGGGTCGAAGCCCACCTTCACCCGCAGGGGCGCGCCGCCCCGGACCGCGCGCTCCAGCTTGGCCCCGAGCTCCTCCTCGGTGATGACGGCCGCGGTCCCTCGGCGCAGGAGTTCGAGCTGCTCGACGACGGAGGGCATGGTGGGTGTGTATCACACCCGGCCCGGCTTGACAAGGCTCGCCCCCGCGGGGACGTCGGCCATCGAGGTGGACCGGCGTGGTCGGGTATAATGGCAGGAAAGGACGTTGACCACGGGAGAACCACCGCACGTGCCCCGGCGAGCCCGTTCCGGCCGCACCCGCCGCCTCCTGGAGTGGGCCGTCTTCCTGGCCGGCCTCGCGACCATGGCGACGGTCGGGACCGCCATCGCCGCCTTCGCGCTCCTCCCCCGGGACCTCCCCTCGGTCCAGGCCCTCGAGGAGTACGCGCCGAGCCTCGGGACCAAGGTCTACGCCGACGACGATGGGCTGATCATCGAGTTCCAGGCCGAGCGCCGGATCTTCGTGCCCCTGGCGCAGATCCCGAAGAGCCTCCAGCGCGCCATCATCGCGGTCGAGGACACCCGCTTCTACTCCCACTTCGGCCTCGATCCCCGGGGGATCGCCCGGGCCCTCTGGGCCAACTTCCGGCAGGGCCGGATCGCCGAGGGCGGGAGCACGATCACCCAGCAGCTGGCCAAGGTCCTTTTCCTCACCCCGGACCGGAGCTGGTCCCGGAAGCTGAAGGAGGCCGTCCTCGCCTTCGAGCTGGAGCGGCGCTACTCCAAGGACCGCATCCTCGAGCTGTACCTGAACCACATCTATCTCGGGCACGGCGCCTTCGGCGTGGAGGCCGCCTCGCGGACCTACTTCGGGAAGTCCGTGAACGAGCTCGGGCTCCCCCAGACCGCCCTGCTCGCGGCGCTGCCGCGGGCCCCCGGGAGCTACTCCCCGTTCGAGCGGTCGGAGCTGGCGCGCAGGCGTCGGGCCCACGTCCTCCACCGGATGGTCGAGCTGGGCTACCTCTCCGAGGCCGAGGCGAAACGGGCCAACAAGGCCCCCCTCGGCCTGGTGCCCAAGGAGCGACGGCGGACCACCGGTCAGTACTTCGTCGAGCACCTCCGCCAGCTCCTCGAGGAGAAGTTCGGGACCGAGATGGTCTACAAAGGGGGCCTCCACGTCTACACCACCCTCAACTCCTCCCTCCAGCTGGCCGCCGAGCTGTCCCTCCGCGAAGGGTTGAAGGCCCTGGAGGCCCGGCGCCAGACCAGGGTGGCCGGCCGGACGGGCGCCGCCGAGGAGGTCCACCCCGAGGGGGCGGTCGTGGTCCTGGAGCCGCAGACGGGCTACGTGAAGGCCATGGTGGGCGGGTTCGACTTCGCCCGGAGCGAGTTCAACCGGGCGCTCTACGCCCGGCGCCAGCCAGGCTCGGCCTTCAAGCCCTTCGTCTACATCGCGGCGCTGGAGGCCGGCCGGACCCCCGCCGACTTCGTCGAGGACAGCCCGGTCAGCTATCCGGGCCGGAACGATCGCGCCTGGGAGCCCGAGAACTACGACGGCACCTTCCGGGGCCCGATCACCCTCCAGCAGGCCCTGGAGGAGTCGGTCAACGTGGCCACGGTCAAGGTCCTCGAGCAGGTGGGCGTCCCGCGGACCATCGAGGTGGCGCGCCGGCTCGGGATCACGAGCCCCCTGACCGGGGACCTGACCCTGGCCCTGGGCTCCTCCGAGGTGAGCCTCCTCGAGCTGACCGCCGCCTACGGCGCCCTGGCCAACCAGGGGATCCGGATGGACCCCCTGGCCATCCGCTACATCACCGACGCCCAGGGGAAGCTGCTGGAGGAGCAGATCCCGCAGGGGCGGGAGGCCCTCTCCCCGCCGATCGCCTACGTCATCACCGAGATGCTCCGCGGCGCCGTGACGCGGGGGACCGCGGTCGGCGCCCGCGCCCTGGGCCGCCCGATCGCGGCCAAGACCGGGACCACCAACGACTTCTCCAATGCCTGGTTCGTCGGCTACACGCCCAGCCTGGTCGCCGGGGTCTGGGTCGGGTACGACCGGCCGCGGAGCCTCGGCGCCGACGAGACCGGGGCCCGGGCAGCGCTCCCGATCTGGCTCGGCATCATGCGGCGGGCCCTCGAAGGGGTCCCGGCCGAGGACTTCCCGATCCCGGACCGGGTCGTGAGGGTCACCGTGGACCTGGACACCGGCTACCTGGCGACCCGGGCCTGTCCCCGTCCGGTCCTGATGGCGTTCGTGGCCGGCACCGAGCCCACCCGGTTCTGCCCGGTCCACTTCGGCGGGCCACCGGGCCTGTTCGACTGGCTCTTCCCGCCCCGCTGAGATACTCGAAGGGGGGTTTCACCCCCCTCCGCGCCTCCCCCCCCAAAGGTCGCGCGGGCCAAGCCCGCGCTCGGAGCGGAACATCCATCCGCGAGCCGAGGGTCGAGCGGGAGGCGTCGGCCCCGAGCGGAACGTTAAGCGGAGCGGCGCGGGTCCCCGTCGTGAGCGAGCCGGGTGGGGAAGCCGGCTCGCGGGCGGGACACGACCAGGAGGGGCCCCGCCCGGCGAGCCACTGACGGGTGCGCCGCGGAGCGCGTGGAGCGAGGGGCCGGCGCCTCCCGCGCGACCGTCCGCGAGGAGGGGGCGGAGCCGCCTCCGAGTTCACTGGCGGGGCGGGAAGAGCCAGTCGAACAGGCCCGGTGGCCCGCCGAAGTGGACCGGGCAGAACCGGGTGGGCTCGGTGCCGGCCACGAACGCCATCAGGACCGGACGG
>JACPHL010000269.1 GCA_016188625.1 Candidatus Rokuibacteriota bacterium
GCGGCTACACGCGCTGGGTGGAGGAGACGGACCCGACTGTCGTCGTCCGGGTCCTGAATGCCTACCTGGCGCGCATGACGGAGATCATCATTGAGTACGAGGGCAGCATCAACGAGTTCATCGGAGACGCGATCTTCGCCATCTTCGGCGCGCCCCTCGCCGCTCCTGACCACGCCGAGCGCGCCGCCGCCTGCGCGATCGCCATGCAGCGGGCGATGGAGGAGGTCAACCGGCTCCACCTCCCCGGCGGGCTGGCGCGGCTCGAGATGGGGATCGGACTCAACACCGGCGAGGCCGTGGTGGGGAACATCGGCTCCGAGAAGCGGGCCAAGTACGGTGTCGTGGGCAGCGCCGTCAACCTGGCGGCCCGCGTGCAGGCCTGCACGATCGGCGGCCAGGTCCTCCTGAGCCCGCACACCTACGAGCGCATCCGCGGGATCGCCGAGGTCGGCCCGCCCATCCCCATCGAGGTCAAAGGGATCCGGGAGCCCCTGCTCCTCTACGAGCTCCAGGCGGTGGCCGGGCCCTGGGGCCAGCGCCTCCCGGAGGCGGCCGCCGACGCTGGCCCCGAGGTGCCCGTCGCCATGCCGCTTTCCTGCTGGGTGGTCGAAGGCACGACCGTCCGGCCCGAGCGGCTCCGCGGCGAGGTGCTCCGGCTCGGCCCGCGCCGGCTCGAGGCCCGGCTCGAGCACCCGCTGGCGCCGCTGACGAACCTCCGGCTCCGCCTCCGCTACGTGGTCCTCGCGCAGGACTCGGGCGACCTCTACGGGAAGGTGCTGGCCACCCGGGAGGAGGGCGGGACCTGGGTCGCCCAGATCGGGCTGACTTCCGTGGATGCCGCCGACCAGCGGGTCCTGGAGAGCCTCCTGCGGGGAGCCGGGGCGAGGCAGGCGTGAGCCCTCGGCAGGCCCGCGACCGGCGGCCGGGGCTCGCCCTGGAGTAGGAGCGCCTCCACCAGGTGCGAGCCGATGAAGCCCGCCCCCCCGGTGACGAGGACCCGCGCCATGGCTCAGGCGGCGCCGGGCCGGGCGCGGAGGTGGGCGATCACCCGCCGGAGGGTCTCTCGTCGAGGTCCACCTCGGGCTCGTAGCCGACCAGGGCGCGCGCCTTGGCGATCTCGGGGACCCGCCGGCGGAGGTCCTCGAAGCCGCGCCCGTAGGCCTCCTCGTAGGGGACCAGCCTGACGGGCGCGGCGGTCCCGGTCAGGGCGCGGATCCGCTCGGCCAGCTCGAGGATCGACACCTCCCGGCCGTTCCCCACATTGAAGACCTGGCCGACCGCCCCCGGGTGGTCCGCCAGCAGGACCGTGCCGCGGACCGCGTCGGCCACGTCGGTGAAGCTCCGCGTCTGGCGGCCGTCGCCGTAGACGGTGAGCGGCTCGCCCCTGAGTGCCTGCCCGACGAGCCGGGGGACGACCATCCCGTAGCGGCCGGTCTGGCGCGGGCCGACGGTGTTGAAGTAGCGGAGGACGACGACCGGCACCTCCTTGCCGTGCCAGTAGGCGAGGGCGAGGAACTCGTCGATCGCCTTTGAGCAGGCGTAGCTCCAGCGGCTCTTGACGGTGGGGCCGAGGAGGCTGTCGTCGTCCTCCCGGAGGGGGACCTGGTCGGCCTTCAGCCGCTCAGGCTGAGACCTTCGTGTACACTCCCGGCGGCACCAGGCGGAAGACCCGCACCGGCTCCGAGACGTTCTTGAGCCGGTGCTCACCGGTATCTTCCAGCACGTAGTGCCCCTTGATCCGCTCCGCCGTCTCCGGCCCCACCATGATGTTCCCTCCGGTGGCCAGTGCGGCGATGCGCGCGGCCACATTGGTGGTCGGCCCTGACGCGGTGAACGTCCATCGACCCCCACCCGCTCCGCCGATCTTGGTGGCGCCGACGAACGCCGGGCCGCTGTTGATCCCCACGTGGATCGCCACCGGCGGGTACACCCCGTCGAACTCGAGGTTGAGCTGGGCGAGCCGGGCCTGGATCTGGAAGGCGGCGCCCGCGGCGTTCAGCGTGTGGCGCGTGGGGTTCCCCTCGCTCTGGAAGATCACCATGAGGCCGTCGCCGGCGGTCTCGTTGACGTCGCCGTGGTTGGCCCGGATGATCTCCAGGAAGCTCGAGAAGTAGTCCTGGATCAGCCGGTTGAGGCGCTGGGGGGGGAGCTGCTCCGAGAGCTTGGTGTAGCCCTCCACGTCGAGGAAGAGGACCGAGACGTCCGCTTCGCGCTTCTCCAGCTCCCGCGCGTCCGGGTTTGTCTCGAGCAGGCGCGAGACGGACTCGGGGACGAACTTGGATAGCTCGCCCTTGACCTGCTCGAGCAACTCCACCTTCTGCATGGACTCCTTGAGGCTCTGGAGCGCGTCCGCCAGCTCCACGTTGCGCGCTTCCAGGTCGTCGTGCGCGCTCTTCAGGCGCTCCGCCATGTCGTTAATGGCCTGGCCGAGCTGGCCGATCTCATCCCGGCTCTCGAGGGCGACCCGCGCCCCGAAGTCCCCCTCGCCGATCCGGCGCGCGGCCGCCGCCACCCGGGTGATGGGCTGGAGCACCACCCGTCCCATAAAGAGCACGAGGCTGGCGGCCACGCCCAGGATCGTCAGCATAGCGACGACGATCTGGCGGTTCCGCGCCGCGCGCAGCTCGGCGTCCAGCTTCTCGAGCCCGAGGCTCACCCGCATGACGCCGCGGACCTTGTGGTCCTCGCCGTGGCAGCCCTGGCACGCCTCGAGGTTCCGCAGGGGGCGAAAGAGGGTCAACACGCGGGCGTCGTTCACCGTCTCGTGGATCTCCTGGGCCTCCAGGGTCTCGACCGCGCGGGTGAACAGCGGATGGCTGATCCGCTCCCCGGGCTCCCGCCGCATCTTCGAGATGCTCGCGATGAGGTCCGCGTCGAGGCCAGCGATGCGGTTCACCTCGTTCACCGTCTCCAGGTCGGCGAACGCCTCCACACCGTTCCGACGGAAGACATCGAGCCGACGCACATCCGTGAGCTCAGCCTTCAGGTTCTGCACGAGCTGGCGGATGATGTCCGGCCGCCCTTCCAGCATCCCGTTCTCGATGCTCGTGAGGATGGAGGCGGAGAGGAGGCGCGCGGTCTCCCGGTTCGTGGCCACCAGCACCTCTGCCTCCCGCCGGATGTTCAGGATCAGGAGGACGCCGAACCCCACGATGAGCATGAGGAGGATCAGCGTGAGGACCTTAGCGCGAAGACGGGTCCGGAACAGATCGGGGAAGGGCATCAAAAACCGAGCGACCGGGCACCCTCCCGGAATCGCTCCACGTTCCGGAGCTTGATCTGCTCGTATCCGCGGATGAGGTCGGGGAGGCCGGCCAGGGTGACCGCGTGGTCGTACGTCTCCCGGTTGAGGTAGGCCATGAGCTTGAAGAGATAGCGCGCCACCGCCTCGCTGAACCGCGTCTCGCCGACACCCGCGGCGCGCTCGGCCGCAGCCACGCGCTTCACGAACTCCGCGTACTCCCGCGCATAGGCGGCGTTCTGGTACTCGATCCGCTCGGGCACGCGGATCTCCAGGAGCCGCCGCAGCTCGCCCGTGGAATCTAGGGAGTCCAAAGCGCCCCTTTCATCGGCCCCGCCTGACGCACCCGAGCCCCCGGGCGCCTTCCCCCGGGGGCAGGCCCCGGGTGAGCGGAGCGTAGCACACCCCGAGCGGGGCGCGCAAGGGGCCTGGGCTCAACCCGGAGACGCTGTCCCCCTACGGTGTCCCGCCGGCTCCCGGGTGGAGCCTGCTTTCGGCAACCGCGCGGATGCTGGCATCGAGTTCGGGGTATTGCTGCATCAACCGGCGGAAGTCGCCGATATCGAGCGCCAGCAGCTGGCATTCTGTAACTGCGATCACTGTCGCTGTGCGTGTGATGTCCTTCACTAGACCGATCTCGCCAAAGTACTGGCCGGCACGCAGACGCACCGGTTGCGGCGTCAGCTCGACCTCAACCTCGCCCGCTAGGATGAAGTACATGGCGTCGGCAGCGTCGCCGCGATGGACGATGAGGTAACGCGCCGGCACCCACTGCGGCTTCAACAGGCGTGCGACCTGGGCGATCTGCGACGCGTCGAGCCCGGCGAACAACGGTACCCTGGCGACGGCCTGCCAGGTGACGACGAAGTCACGCTTGCGGATCTCGGCGGCGAATCCGGTGGCGAGGATGCCGGCCGGAACCGCGAACATGGCGATACCGAGCAGCATGACGACCCCACCGAAGAGACGGCCGAGCGGCGTCACCGGCAGCATATCGCCATAGCCGACGGTGGCGATGGTGACGATGCCCCACCATAGCGCGCGCGGGATCGAGCTGAACACATGCGGCTGCGCCGTTCGCTCGAGCAGGTACATGACGCCCGACGCGAGGAAGAGCAGGACAAGCATCACGACGAGCGCCGCCGCGAGCGAGCGCAGCTCGTTTCGTATCACGGTGGCGACCAGCGACAGTCCCGGCGCGTAGCGCGCCAGTTTGAGCAACACGAGCAGACCGATCACGTGCTCGAGCGCGTTGCCCAGCGGCTGCACGAAGTGAAGGAGGCGCGGCAAGATCGCCAGGAGATCGATGACGCCGAGGAACGAGACCGCATAGGCCGCGCGCGCCGCCCAGGGATGACCAACCGCCGTCGGATCGCTGTCGGGCGCGATCCAGTGGCGGAGCGCATACTCGGCGGTGAAGGCGACGAGCGTCGCGGCGACGAGCGCCTCGACCAACCGGCGTATCGCCGGCGTCGCGTCGGGCAGCGTGCCGAGCATCCCCGCTGCAACCGCGACCGCGATGGTGAGCAAGAGGACGGTCGTGGCGGCAATGCGCGCCAGCGTCGCCGGCTCGCCCTCCGCGAGAAGGCCGACGACGTGTGACCGCCAACCCCGCGAACCTAGGAAGTCCAAAGCGCCTCTTTCATCGGCCCCGCCTGACGCACCCGAGCCCCTGGGCGCCTTCCCCATGAGGGCAGGCCCCGGGTGACCGGAGCGTAGCACCTCCCGAGCGGGGCGCGCAAGGTGGCCGGTGGCAGGGCGGCCGGCAGAGTGGACAGGCCGGCCAGGCGCCTGCGCCCAGACCGCGGCCGGATCCGGCGCGGCGAGCCGCCCCCGGGGGCCCGGCTTACGGAACGGCCACGCCGACGGCGAGGCGTTGCCTGTCAGTCGTTTCTAGGCAAAAGGGCTGGTCTTCATATAGCAAAAGGGTCTGGCCTCCGCGAGGGGGTTTTTCAACCCGCCCGTCTGGGGGCCCCTGGACGGGTGGGATGGGGCCGACCCAAACAAATCAAGATGTTAGGGCGCCCATCGAGGGGCCCGGTATGGCCGGGCCCGGGCGATCTAGCCCCGCTGTTCCGATGTCAGCGCGCCGGCCGTGGCGGCCGGCTCGCGCGGGACGACGTAGGTGGGGACGGTCATCCCGTCCAGGCCCGGAACCTCGAAGGCCGGGTCGAGCAGCTGAAACTGCACGGCGATCTCCGGCGCTTCGGCCCGGAGCACCTCGACGACCTCGCCGCTGGCGATGATCCCGCCGGGCGAGACCTGTTTGAGCATCCTGGCGCCTACGCTCACGCTGGGACCGACGAGCGCGATGGCCTGGCGCATCGTCGACCCGATCACGCCCACGACCACGTCGCCCACCGTGAGGCTCACACGCGCCTGGACCGGGTTCTCGTCCGCGCACGCCCCGCACGCGAGCGACGCCTGGATGGCGAGCGCCGCCTGGGCCGCCTCGGCGGGGGACTCGAAGTAGAGCAGCGCGCCGTCGCCCTCGAAGTCCTTCACGTCACCGCAGTAGGCCAGGGCCACCTCCGTGACGAGCTGCATGAAGCGCTGGACCACCCCGAGCACCCGCTCGGGCGGGTGATGGGCCAGGAGGCGCGTCGAGCCGGCGATGTCCACGAAGAGCGTCGTCAGGCGACGGCGCGCCGGCAGGCCGCCGTCGAGCAGGTAGCGGGCGGCGAGGCTCGGCAGAAAAGGTGCCGGCTCTTCCGCCACGGCGGGGGCTGCAGCGCCGGCGCACTCAACGGTCCCGCGCGCCGCCCCTCGGAGCGAGGCCACCGGAAGGCCGGTGGCCCGCCACCCCGCGATGCCCCCCTCCAGGATCGAGACGCGCTCGAAGCCCTGACCCGCGAGCCACCGTGCCACCCGGGCACTGGTCGCCTCGCCGGGTCAGGAGCAGTAGACGACGAGGTGCGTGTCCGCCGGAAGATCCCGGGCGCGCCGGGGAACTTCCTCGATCGGCACCCAGAGGGCCCCCGGGACGCGGGCCGGGTCGGCGCTCCAGGCCTCCCGCCGCCGCACGTCCAGGACGGCAATTCGCTCTCCGCGGCGCAGGCTGGCGTCCAGCTCGCTGGCCGTGATGCGGTTCACGGCTTTTTGGGATTCGTGCATCGGAGCTCCGTTGGTTTAGAGACGCCAGCACCTGCAAAGGATTCGGACAAGGCCCTTCCCACGCCGTGCCCTCGCTTGACAGTCCCCCCTTCCCGGTAGCTAAGATAGGGCCAAAACGCCACGTCGTTCAACGGTTTTATGCGCCTCACGAGCGAGTTCACCTTCGACGCGGCCCGCCGGATCCTGGGAGTCCAAAGCGTCTCTTTCATCGGCTCCGCCTGACGCACCCGAGCCCCCGGGCGCCGTTCCCGGGGGCAGGCCCCGGGTGACCGGAGCGTAGCACGCCCTGACCGGGGTGCGCCAGGGGCCGGTGGCAGGGGGGCCGGCAGAGTGGACGGGCCGGGATAGGCCGGCCAGGGCCTTGTTCGAAAGAATCCTCGGCCTCATCGGAGGGCTCAGGCCATTGCCCGACCCGACCTGACCGAGGGGTTGACCGTGCAGCGAGGGAGTTCTGAGGAAGTACGTGTGGGGCATGTCTTGAGCTTGCATCGGAAGATGGACCGACGCCGTTGTGGCGAGGCTAAGATGGTGGAGCTGAGCGGAACGCCCTCCCGGCGGATGACAGGCCGGGAGGGCGGTGTTATGCTTGAGCGGCGAGGATGGGTATGAATCGGACAGGGACGCTGACCGTGCCGACGCCGGTGGGCGTCACCGCCGAGCGCGGCCCCCGGCGGGTTCAGCCGCGGGTGGTGGGGGCGGCGGGGGTACTGCTCCTGGGCCTCTTCGCCTGGCTCGCCGCCCAGTACGGGCTGCGCCACGGGGCGCTCTTCCTGGTGGGCGGGGCGCTCGGCCTGGTGCTCTACCAGTCCTTCTTCGGCTTCACGACGGCGTTCCGTCTCTTCGTCACGGTGGGGGACGGCCGGGGGATCCGGGCCCAGATGCTGATGTTCGCCCTCGCGACGGCCATCTTCGCCCCCATGCTCGCCTCCGGGCAGGTCCTGGGCA
>JACPHL010000025.1 GCA_016188625.1 Candidatus Rokuibacteriota bacterium
GGGGAGGTTCGGAAGGGGGGCGCAGCCCCCCTCCGAGGCTCCTATCTCGAGCGGAGGAGCCCCGTGGAGAGGGCGTAGCGGACGAGGTCGGCGCGGCTCTTGAGACCCAGCTTCTCCATCAGCCGGGCGCGGTAGGTCTCCACGGTCTTCACCGAGAGGCAGAGGCGGTCGGCGACCTGCTGGTTGGTGTGCCCCTGGGCGATCAGGCAGAGGACCTCGCGCTCGCGCTCGGAGAGCGAGTCGCCGGGGACCTCGCCGCGGCCGCCGCGCGCCTTGCGTCCCAGGACCTCCTGCACCACGGCGCCCGCGAGGGAGGGAGCCAGGTACGTCTCCCCCCGGTGCGTGATCCGGATGGCGGAGAGGAGCTCCGTGTCGGCGGCCCGCTTGAGCACGTACCCGGATCCGCCAGCGGCCAGCACGCTCCGGAGGTAGGCGGGGTCGTCGTGCATGGTGAGGGCGAGGACCCGGACCCTCGGGCAGGTCCGCCGGATCTGGGCTGTGGCGTCGATCCCGCCCGCGCCCGGCATCGTGATGTCCATGAGGACCACGTCCGGCTGAAGCTCCCGGGCGAGGCGGAGCCCCTCCTCCCCGCTCGCGGCCTCCCCCACCACCTCCATGTCGGGCTGGGCGTTGATCAGCATCCGGAGCCCGGCGCGGAGTACCGCGTGATCGTCCACCAGGAGGACCCGGATCCGGCCCACTAATCCACCTCGGGGGGGAGCGGCGTCGCTCCTCCCCCAAGCCCCCCCACCACCCGGGTCCGAGGTCGGGCGGCAACAGGCAGAGGCAGGCGGCCCATCACTCCTCCTCGCCCGTTCCCAGCGGGATCTCCGCGAAGATCGTGGTCCCGCGCCCGGGGGCGGACTCGATGGTGAGGCTCCCGCCGAGCAGGGCCGCCCGCTCGCGCATGCCGTGGAGCCCCAGCCGGCGCTCCATCTCGCCGCGCGAGAGCACCTCCTCGACGTCGAAGCCGCGGCCGTCGTCCTCCACGATCAGGTGGAGGGATGCCCCCCGGTGCTCCAGGAGCACGCTCACCGTGGTGGCCCCGGCGTGCTTGGCGGTGTTGGTGAGGGCCTCCTGGACGATCCGGTAGACGGCGATCTCCACCGGGCCCGGGAGCCGGTGGCCGTCGAACCCGCTAGCGTGGAGGTCCACCGCGATCCCCCGGCTCGCCCCGTACTCCTTCAGGTACCGCTCGAGAGCTGGGAGGAGCCCCAGGTCGTCGAGCACGCTCGGGCGGAGCCCGCGCGAGAGGTGGTGCACCTCCTCCAGGGTCCGCGCGGCCAGGCGGCGGAGCTCCCCGGCGCGCTCCCGCGCCGTCCCGAGGTCCGGCGCCTCCTCGATCAGGGCGAGCCCCACGGTGAGGGAGGTCAGTGATTGGCCGGTCTCGTCGTGGAGCTCCCGCGCGATCCGCCGCCGCTCCTCCTCCTGGGCGGTCATGACCTGCTCCAGCAGGCGCCGCCGGATCTCCTCGCGCCGCCGGAGCTCGTCCCGGAAGCGGCCCAGCCGCTCGGTCATCCGGGCGAAGCTCGCCCCCAGGCGCCCGATCTCGTCGTGGGCCCAGCTGGGCGGCCGCCAGCTGAAGTCGCCGAGCCCCAGGGCCTCGGTGGCCCGGGCCAGCTGGCTCAGCGGGCGCGCGAGGATTGTCGCCAGGCCGAACCCCAGCGCTGCCCCAACGACGAGCACCACCGAGGTGACGAGGACGATCCGCCGGATGTGGCCGGCGATGGTCGCCCGTATCTCCCCCTCAGACATCCCCAGGTGGACGGCCCCGGCGCGCCCCTCCAGGATCGGCACCGTGATGCTCCGGATCATCCCCGTCTCGCTCTCGAGCAGCCGGACCCGGTAGGCCTCCCCCTCCCCGAGCGGCGGGAGCATCAGCAGGTCCTCGGGCATCCCGCCACCGAAGGTGTGGACCAGGACGGCCCCGCTCCGGTCCGTGATGTACACGTAAAGGAGGTCCCTGTTGTCGCGGGCGGTCTCCCTGGCGAGGGTGTAGAGGGCGAAGAGCCGGTCGGTGAGGACCAGGTCCTGGCTCCGGCTCGCAAGGTTCACGGCGATGGCGATGCCGCGCTCCTGGAGCTCGCGCTCGAGCGTCGCCGTGAGCCCCCGGTGGACGACCAGGGTGACCGCCACCCCGAGCGTCAGGATCAGGCCGATGACGATCCCCATGATCTTGACGCGGATGGAGACCGCGCCCGCCACCGCCCAGAATCGCTGCCAGAAGCCGCCGGCCTCCACAGCTCACCGCCCGACGCGGGCCGCCATCTGCCGGATGGAGCGGAAGAGGTTCGGATCCACGTCTACGAAGCGGTCGATGAGGAGCCACTCGAGGATCCGCTTCCCCTCCGGGTCCGCGTGCATCGAGAGCAGAAACTCCTTGAGGGTCCGCTTGAGGTCGGGGTCCAGGTCGGGGTGCACCGCCACGGGGGGGATCCCGTAGGGGCCCCAGCGCGCGATGATCCGGGTCTCGGCAGCCGCCTCCGGGTTGCGGGCGCGGAGGTAGTCGTAGACCAGGCTGTCCACCGCGGCCCCGTCCACCAGGCCGTCGGCCACGGCCAGGATCGAGTTGTCGTGGCTGTAGGTGAAAGCGGTGCGGCTGAAGAAGCGCTCGGGGGTCTCGCCCCGGACGGCGAGCTGGTAGACCGGGACCAGGCGGCCGGAGTTGGAGAGCGGGTCGGAGAAGGCGAAGCTCCTCCCCCGGAGGTCCTCCAGCCCCTCGGCGCGGCTCCGGCGGTTCACGATCAGGTAGGAGTAGTAGACCGTCTCCCCGCGGATCTGGGGGACCACGAGGGCCCGCATGCCGAACTCCCGCTCCCCCTCCAGCAGGGCCCCCGCGCAGACGAAGGCCAGGTCGATCTCGCGGTTCTTCAGGAGGTCGTTGACCTCGGCGTAGGTGCTCCGCTGGAAGAGGCGGATGGGGCGGCCGAGGCGCCGGCCCATGTAGGTCAGGAGGTCGTGGTAGTCGTTGAGGGTCCGGCTGGGGGAGAGGACGCTCGCGATGGCCACCCGGAGCGGCGGCGGGGAGCCCCGGACGGCCTCGGGCCCCTGGGACGGCCGCACCGAGGCGACCTCCACCCGCCGCTCCAGGCTCACCCGGGCGACCTCGGGCGATTCCCCGCAGGCCCCGAGCGCCAGGGCGAGCAACAGGACACCTGCCCCGAAGATCCTCCCCCGCATGGCCGCGCGCTCGACCTCCTCCCCGGCCATTCCCGACCGTTGGCTCAGGCCTTGGTCACCTTCACCTGGGTGTCGTAGAAGACGGCGCTCCCGCCGGTCAGGTCGCTGCGCGTGGTGTTCTTGAGGACCGGGTCGATCCGAAGCGCCGCGTTGGCGTGGATGCCGGTCCCGCGGCGCGAGTCGCCCTTGATCACCTGCCCGTCGATGGTCACGTCGGAGGCGCCATACGCCCAGTGGCCGTGGCCCAACGAGTAGGCGATCACCCCGGGCCGGATCCCCTGGATCACCTTCACGCGGCCGACGATGGGATGCGACTTGCCGTTCCTGAAGTCCCACGCGCCGTCGGGGTTGGAGGCCGAGTGGACCCGGACCCGGTCGCCGTCCTTGAGGCCCCGGCGCTCGGCGTCGCGCTTGTTCATCAGCACGCTGTTTTCAGGGAGCAGGGCCAGGAGCCAGTAGTTGGCCACGGTCCTGGACTTGGTCTGCATGATCTCGCGGTAGGTGATGAGCCTGAGGTCGTAGCCCGCCTGCTCGTCGCCGAGGGGTCGCCCCAGGGCATCCGCGGGCGAGGGGACGTAGGCGGCGATCCCCGGGAACGGCTTGCCGGTCATCGAGTTCTTCGTCTTCGACGTCTTCTCCTGGTAGAGGTTGATGAGGGTCCCGTACTTGTTCTTCACCAGCTCGCCGTCGTAACCCTTGGCGAAGTCGTCGAAGCGGCCGCCCCGGTTCAGGAGGTAGACCACCTTGGGCCAGAGCTCGGCGCCCACGGTCTCCCGCCACCGCTGGGGGTCGAACACGGTCTTCGGGAGGTGCCGGCGGCCCTCCAGGAAGATCCGCATCTCCTCGGCCGAGGCGTCCGGGAGCGCCTGGTCGGGCTTGTCCCCGACGGCGAGGTTGGCCGCCATCCGGAGGTAGAGGTGGTCCGGGTGCGTGAAGGGCCTCCCGGGGCCGAACCCGTCGGGGCCGAACCCTGGGAGCCCGAGCTTCTCGGCCAGGGCCATCAACATCGACTCGAGGCCGATCGGCACCTCCTGGCCGTACACCTTCACGAGTTCCGGGATCGGCGCGATCACCGGCTGCCGGACCGGTTGGACCTTCCAGATCATGTTGGGGTGCGAGCCGGCGAACTCCCACCGCTCCAGGTTGGAGAGGTCCGGGAAGATGTAGTCGGCGTACATGGAGGTCTCGCCGATCACGATGTCGGAGGCGACCACCAGGGGGATCTTCTCGACGTCCACGAGGATGTCGATGTTTGTCTGGCCGGCCGGGAGCGAGTAGACCGGCGACCCCATGTAGATGAAGAGCGCCTTCACCGGGTAGGGGTAGGCGTCGCCGATCGAGGGGATGATCTCCTGATAGATGTCCGAGGCCAGGGGGTACCACGGCCGCCTGGCCGGGTAGCCGGCGAAGAGGGTCGTGTCCTCGTACTTGTCGCCGTGCCGGATGACGCTGATCCCGAAGGGATTGAGTCTCCCTTCGATCTTGGCCACCGGGAACGGCTGTGCCCACTCGGCCTCGGTCCCGTCGGGCTGCTTGATCTTGTCGGTCTTCCCGCCAGCGGCGTCGTAGGTGCTCGCCTTGACCAGCCCACCCTTCCAGTCGTAGTTGCCGATCAGGAGGTTCAGGGTGTACCAGGCGAAGACCTGGTAGAAGCCGTTGGTGTGCTGCGAGACCCCCCGGTGGATGTCCGCCACGGCGCGCTTGCCGTGGCTGGTGAACTCCCGGGCCAGCTCGGCGATGTCGCGGGCCCGGATACCGGCCAGGGCGGCCCACTCGTCGATGGTCCTGGCGAAGGCGTTCTCCTGGAGGATCTGGAGCCCGGACTTCACGGGGATGCCGTTGATCTCGGTGCTCACCAGCAGCTCGCCCTCGACCGGCTCCTTCTCCGAGTAGGGGTCGAAGGGGACCGCCTGGCCGCCCTTCCACACGACGAACGGGTCGAACTCGTACGGCGTCTCCTCCCCGGTCTTCCTGTCCTTGTGGACGCGCTTCTCCTTGGGCAGGCCGATCTCAGAGGCGCGCAGGAACCCGCCCGGCTGACCCTTCTCGAGCTTCACGAGCCAGGCCGCGTTGCACCACGTGGGCTCGCCGTCGGCCTTGGCCGCCCCCTTGTTGGCGTTGGCCAGGTAACGGCCGTCGTAGCGCTGGTGCTCGAGGACCCACCGGATCATCCCGAGGGCCATCGCCCCCTCGCCGCCCGGCTGGATCGGCACCCAGCGCCACGCCTTGGCCGCGGTCTTCGAGGCCCGCGGATCCACGACGGCGAACTTGAGATCCCCGTCCACCAGGCGCTGCGCAATCCGGCTCGCCCGGTTCGTCGGGCCGTAGTTCCCCTCGAAGGGGGAGGCGCCCACGAAGATGATGAACTCCGCCGACTGCTGGTCGGCCTGCCAGTAGAACTTCGCCCCCTTGGTCCACTTCATCTTCCGGTCTTTGTCGTCGTAAACGAACTGCTCGCTCATCGCCTTGCCGGTGAAGTAGAGCGAGCCCTGGCAGACCGTGGTGTGGCCGTGGGCGTTGGTCGAGCCGAACCCCGCCTCGACGAACCGCCGGATCAGCTCGCCGCGCCCGCCCTTGAGACGCCCCCACATGAAGACGAACTGGTTGTTCTTGGGGCCGAGGTCGGGGTGGTTCGGGTCGATGAGGTGCTTGAGCGCGTCCCGGTACTTGGCCTTGAACTCGGCCAGCGCCATCTCCTTCTTGGCGACCTTCTTGGCGTCTTCGGCCAGCTCCTTCATCAGCTTGGGATCCCGGATCGCCCGGAGGTCGCGCAGGCCCTCCACCTTCCGGTTCTCCTCGCCGGGGACCTGCGCGAAGAGGAAGCCGCCCTCGACGATCTCCTTGACCGCCTGGTCGAAGGGGATCGAGGTCCACTTGTTCTCGCCCCGCTTCCCCGCCCGCTTCAGGACCTTGACGATCCGGTAGGGGTCGTAGGCGGTCTGGATCGCCGCCTGGCCCTTCGGGCAGAGGAGCCCGTCCACGGCGGCGACCTGGGTCACCGGGGTCTTGTAGGGGAGGTGCGGGACCATGTTCCAGGGCGAGTAGGGGTTCCCGTCGATCTTGGCGATAAGGCCGTTCTCGATCTTCACCTTGATCCCGCACTGGGTGTTGCACTGCTGGCAGACGGAGTACAGGATGTTCTCCGGCCGGGCCAGGGGGTACTCCGCGGTGGGCGTCAGGTAGTCGCCCGCCTCGGCCGGGGCGGGCGACTACCTGACGCCCACCGCGGAGTACCCCCTGGCCCGGCCGGAGAACATCCTGTACTCCGTCTGCCAGCAGTGCAACACCCAGTGCGGCGTGGTTTCTCAGGAACGGCAGGACCTCGATGGCCAGAACGAAGGCCAGGGCCGCGACCCCGATCACACCGACGGCCAGGAACCACTCCGTGGCGCTCGGGAAGTACGTGACGGCGAGCCGCGCGTGGACGAAGGCCTCCGGCAGTGTCCGGAACTCCGGGATCGCCAGGCCGGGGAGCACCAGGTTCTGCTTGGTCCCGGCGTACCCGAGGGCGATGAGGAGCCCCGCCAGGCCGAGCCAGGTCGGACGGGCGCCCGACGGCAGGGCCAGGAGGAGGAGCGGGAGCGCCAGGCCCGCCGCGAGCTGGACGATCCAGAAGACCCACCAGTGCTCGCCGAACATCATCAGGCGGTAGGCCTCCACCACGGCCGGGATCCCGGTGTAGAGGGTGACGGAGATCTCCGCGAACTCCACGACGATGTTGAGCCCGAGCAGGCCTAGGAGCGACATCCGGAGAAAGCGGGTCGCGTCCGCGTCCTCGGCGTCGCTGGCCCACCGCTTGAAGGCCACGGCGGCGAACGCCACCAGCCCCATCCCGGAGAGGAACGCCGAGAAGAGGAACCGGACCGGGAGGATCCCGGAGTTCCAGTACGGCTTGGAGCCGAGGACGCCGAAGAGGGCCCCCTCGCCTCCACCGAAGGTGACGACCAGGGCGAAGCCGGCGAAGGAGAGCCACTTGAGGGCCGCGCGGCTCTCCCGGGCCATGGCGACCAGCATGGCGACGAGCACCAGCGCGTA